>DATEVI010000059.1:0-6502 GCA_035281865.1 Geobacteraceae bacterium
AGTCAGGAAGGAGATGCGTTTGTCCTTGCCGGTCATGGCTGCGGCTCTAATTGCGGGGCTTGTTTTTCTGGTCATGGGTAAAATGATTGAGTAACGGCGTTTTTTTCGAGGTGAAGAAAGTGAAAGGATTTTCCTATCTAAAAAAAGTCGCAACCGTCAAGCTGGATCGGGATGCATGTATAGGGTGCGGCATGTGCGCCGAAGTGTGTCCGCACCATGTATTTGTCCTGTGCGCAGATAAAGCGGATATCGCTGATCTTGACAGTTGCATGGAATGCGGCGCCTGTTCCCTTAACTGCCCAGTCCGTGCCATCAGCGTCGATGTCGGTGTGGGCTGCGCTTCGGGGATGATTTCGGAATTCCTGCAAAGTCTGAGATCCGGGACTAAGTCCGGAAACGGGTGCTGTTGAGTCCGGCTATCCCGGCTCAACTGGTAATAACTGCATTTACAGTATAAACGAAAAAAGCCGCTCTTTGCCCAGCTTCAGTAATATAAGCGGAGCCGAAGAGCGGCTAACTTAATCGTGATCATTTTCAGCAGAATTGAAGCAATGTTCTCGAATTGGAATCGGAGGAGTCCGGTATTTGCATTTACCGGAGTGGAAGGGCAGTTAATGATCTTGAATTGCTCTTTCGCAGGGTATCGATGCTTATTTGGGTGAAAAAGTCATGCAGTCCGCGTGGCCTTGGTGAAGCCCGACGGAGATGTTTTTTGCCGAACATTCCAGGTCGGTGTTGAATTTGCAGCCGTCAGCCTTGCAGGCTCCGACCTTACCGGTAGAGTCCATAACTCCACCCTTATGGTCAGCCTTTACGTAGGTATCACACATGGCGTGGGTTCTTTCGTCACCAACCGTAATCGCCAGTGCGTGACATTCGCGGCTCCTGTTGTAGGAACAATCCTGAACTTCGCACTTGACGACATTAGGCATGGAAATTGCCATCTTTATCACCTCCTTTTTGTAACTATCCCTTCCAGTGTATACAATACTATCATCATTCAAATGGTTGTCAAGGTCGGCACAAGATGTTGAAATGACAACATCTATTCTATATTTTGCAGCTTGTCTCAATAAAAAAGGCGCCCGAAAGGGCGCCCACATATCACCTGACAAACGGTCACAGTCCGTCAGAAGTTCCAGAAAGAGTCTATTTCTTCATCAGTCATATCCCATACGGCATTGTGAGGCGGAATTTCTTCTTCGAAGAATTCCGGCAGACGGTCATCCTTGCTGGTAAAACCCGCCGCCAGGTTGAAGGCATGCTCGGTTTTAAGTATCTGCTTGCCGAGGCCCACCACGTCATCTGCGGTCAGGTTCAGGCCGTAACGGGCGTTGATCATTTCGTAGATCGCCGTGAAGCACTCTGGGATGTCAAGCGCCGGGAATGCCACGAAGATGCATAGACCCGTGCTGTCCACGGCCGCTGTGGCAATCTGCAGGTTTCTTGAAAGTTCGACCTGACCTTCCTTCTGCAGCGGATCCACATAACCGCCGACTTTCAGAATGTTGGTGGCAATGGTATATCCGGAGGTATGGTCTGCGCCCATGGTTGAAGTGGCGTAGGTAATACCAATACCCTTAACTGCTCTCGGGTCGTAAGCAGGGATTCCCTGGTTTTTTACGACGGGAATTCTTGTCAGTCCGTAGGTCCTGCCGACAGAGCCCGCGCCGTTGCCAAGGACGCGTCCCAGCGGAGTTCCTTTGCGGATTTCTTCATCGATCAGCTTGTAGGAGCCGGGACCGTCACCCCATGGCAGAATTCCAGCTTCCATGGCGACGCTCATCAACACTGCGCCTTCGATGGAGTCGATTCCTACATCATCCATCGCCCAGTCGCATTTGGCGATCCAGTCAAGATCGTCGATATTACATGCGCAACCGAAGCCCCAGATGGTCTCGTATTCGAAACCGGCTGTTATGTATTTGCCTTTCTCGTCTACGTATATCTGGGAGCACTTGATGATGCAGCCGGCATGACAGCCGTGGCTGGTAACGCCACCACGAGATGCTATGATGTCGTGCATTGTTTCACCGCAGATCTTTTCCGGATGATCGACGCGGCCGTATCGGAAGTTCTTGGTGGGAAGGCCGCCGGCTTCATTCAGGATGTTGATCAGAACGTTAGTGCCGTAGGTCGGGAGACCCTGGCCGCTCACCGGGTGATCGAGCAGCGCTTTGGCGAAGATGCGTGCCTGTGTCTTGAATTTCTCCGGATCGGCCAGTGTTACTCCAGGTCCGCCTGTATCGTCGATAGTTATGTATTTGACCTTTTTCGAACCCATGACAGCCCCGCCGCCTCCTCGTCCATGACTGCGGATATTTCCGTCGGGGTCCTTGACCGAAATATTGGCTGACGCCATCTTGAATTCACCTGCCGGGCCGATGGTGAGGATGCCGGTCTTCTTGCCGAGTTTTTCGCTCACCGTCTTGATCAGCTCATAGTTGCCTTTTCCGATAAATTCGTTATCTTCCTTTATCGTGGCGCCATCCTTGTTGACGTGAATGCTGTACCACTTCTCTTCCTTCGGCATACCCTCTATGATCAAAGCCTTGATCCCCAGTTTTTCGAGGTTCTGAGCCGCCGTGCCGCCGGCGTTGCTCTCCTTGATTCCGCCTGTCAACGGGCTCTTGAAGCCGGCCGACAGACGACCGGAGTTCGCGGCTGCCGTAGCCGTCAGTAGCCCCGGAGCGAAAACGAGTTTGTTGTACTTGCCGAGGGGCTCACAGGTGGGAGGCACTTCTTTTGCGACTACTGTGGAAGTGAGGCCTCTGCCCCCGAGAGCCGCCCATTCGCTGGGGACCGGTTCGGTGCTGGTTGAGAGAGTTGTCATGTTTACACGAATAATCTTATCTGACATGCTGTCCTCCTTTTCCCGTATGATCTGGTTTTTGAAGTGCGTATATATGTATTCTATTATATGAGGGTATGCAGGGCAATGCGTTTTTTTATTGAATTTCCGAAAGATAATAATCACCATCGGGCGTTATTCTCTTTCAGGAACAGAGAGAACCGAGGCAGACGGATTGGCAGGGAGTGAAGGTGGATGCAGAAATGCCTTGATTGTTCTTCGTCATGCCGCTATTTTATTTGGCGCGGCATGAATAGAGGTTTTCCGATAAAGGAGTAATGGAATGGACAGCAGTATACCCCGTGCAAGCAAATTTATCCTTCAGGTTGTCGAAAACCAGTTGAATGACAACCAACCGGCCGAGGCGAGGCAGGCCCTGGAACGGCTGATCGCTGCAGGATTCTCCGAAGAAGATTCGAAGCATCTTATCGGCTCGGCCATTGCCGTCGAGATGCGCAATGTGGTGCAAACGAGCAAACCGTTCAACGCTGAACGTTACGTGGAGTTGCTAGGTAAATTACCGGAATTGCCGACGGAGCGCTCATGAAAACGATTATTTTAACTCTTTTCCTTCTGCTGATCGGAGTCGGAGTTTCCAGTGCGCAATCTTCCCTGGAAAGGAATGTCATAGAAGAAATGAACCTTGCGCGAACCAAACCACGTTTGTATGCTGATTACCTCAAAGAGTACCGTAAGCTGTACAAGGGCAACTATATCTATCTTTCACGGAGCAACGTCAGAATCGCCACTTCCGAGGGCACCAGCGCAGTGGACGAGGCAATACGCTTTCTCCTGAGACAGAAGCCTATTTCTCCGCTGCAATCTTCGAGCGGACTCGCAGCGGCCGCCGCGGACCTGGTCGAAGACCAGAGTTCGTCCGGTGATACCGGACATAGCGGCAGGGTAAACGGTTCGATGGATCGTCGCATTGAGCGGCACGGAGAATGGCAGGGCAGTATTGGCGAAAACATCAGTTACGGTTACGACAATGCCCGTTTCGTAGTTATTCAGCTTATCGTGGATGACGCGGTTCGGGGAAGGGGACACCGGAAAAACATATTCAATCCCGCTTTCAGGAGGGCGGGCGTCGCCTGCGGACCCCATGCAGAGTACGGCGCCATGTGTGTTATTGATTATGCTGGAGGATTTTCCCGGTAGAGGCTAAGGGTCTGCGCATGAATGCCAAAGTTATTCATGCGCAGACCATAAGTTTGGAATCTCACAGCTTTGTCCCGGGCGGATATGAAGGGCCTTCCCGCTTTTCCTGGCATTTTACGCAGCAAATGGCATAGGGTTGTACCTTAAGCCGCTCTACGTCAATTTCCTCACCGCAGTCATCACAGATGCCGTAACTGCCTTCAGCCAGTTTCCTTTCCGCGGCATCCATCCTGGACAGTTTTTCACGAAGAATATCGGTAACGGCAAGGCCGGTGTCCGCGAGGACGTCCATGATGCTCATGTCGCCGACGTCCTGGGGGATGTCAAACTGGGTGTGCAGTACGTCCTGACCGCTGAAAAGGTCTGAACGCAGTTCATTCCATAAACTGCGCTTTTCATCGAGAAGGATTTCTTTCATGTCCAACCGCTTTTCTTTCTTTGTTCGAGCCACCTGGTTGTCCTCCTCTCATGCATTGCCCTCAATACAGTCCAGTGTAACGTATTGAAGAAGGCTTGCAAGAGCTTCAAGATACAAGCCTGTTAAACCAATTGGAATGTCTTTAATGGCTGATCCGAGATCCTGATTAAAACTCATTGATACCCATGATATATTTTACACCTTTTTGGTGAAAACCATATGAGAGATAACCGGACGAATCAAAAGATAATTTATTGACTGTCCCATTGAACTGGGGCAGAATTGCCCTAAACTATACCTGTGGCATGCGATTCTTCCGGGAGGCTACAATGAGATATCTTTCATGTTTTTTGTTGGCTGTTTTCCTTTATTCCATTCCCGCAGATGCGGCAACGTACGAATGGACGGATGACAAGGGAGTTGTCAATTTTACCGACAATCCTGAAAATATTCCGGCAAAATACCGCAACAAGGCCAGGAAACGTCCCTCAATAACGGCGGAACCGTCCGAATCCGCTCCGACGCAGCCCCAGCAGCCCGGTGCAAGTTCACAAGCCCCTGAAACGACGCCACAGCCGGAAAGGGTTGTGCTTTATGGAGGGCATGATGAGGAGTGGTGGCGTTCCAGCTACGGCAGGCTGCGGAACGAACTCAAGGCCATCCAGGATGGACTCCCGGGGAAGCGGGAGGACCTGGTTGCGGCACGACGCAAGTTTACGATTTACCAGTATCCCCAATACCGGAAGGCATATTACGACCTGCTGGCCGAAATCGAAAAGAATGAAGCGAGGATAACTGAACTGAACGGTCAAATCGAGTCCCTGGACCTCGAAGCGGCCCGGGCGGGTGTTCCCCTGGAGTGGCGAAAGTAGGTAGGAGAATTGAGTCGCGATCATGCGGGGTTATGGGTAATGATGGAATTTTCCTGAGAATATTCTTCGTTGACATGACTGGGAAAACATTGTATAAAGTTTGCTCCGTTTACAGCGGGACGGCGAAGGCCGTCGCATCTGTTGCAACATAAGAACAAAATATTTTCGGCGGCGTAGCCAAGTGGTAAGGCAGAGGTCTGCAAAACCTTTATTCAGCGGTTCAAATCCGCTCGCCGCCTCCAAAAAAACAAGGGGTTAGCCAATTAAGGCTAGCCCCTTTTGATTTTCATGGACCTCTCCTGGTACCACCGTAAACTTCCCCAAAAAAGAGACATGTAAAAAGTAGAGCATTCTGGTAAAGGTTGGAGATGAAGGAGATACAATGGATGGTAAGAGCCGAAAAGATATCTATCCGGGGCTTGCGGTTGCTGTCGTCCTGAAAAAAGACCAACGCACCGGCAAACTTACGGAAGGAATAGTAAAAAATATCCTTACCAGCGCTCCGTTCCACTCGCGAGGAATCAAAGTCAGACTTGAAGATGGTCAGGTGGGAAGGGTTCATGCGATTAAATCGGAATCCGGCGGCGCAGATTCTGTATGATATCACTCCCCAAAACCGGCTTCTGACGGCTGAACTCTTATCGCAGGTGTCAACAACAGTTGATGTCAGATTCAGTATGTCCGGGGACAGACGCGATGATCGGGACGTACCATTTGATTTGAGGTGGGAAATGTCACAGGAAAAGCAGGCTGAGCAACACGAAAAGGGGATAGATATCCCTTTGGACCGGATAAACCCGGATACTCTTCTGAACATGGTCAAGGAGTTTGTATCGAGGGAGTGGGCGGATTTGCAGGATTCCGGTTGCACATTGGACGATAAGATCGGCCAGGTAATGCAGCAGTTGCGGGATAATAAGGCCAAGGTGGTTTATGACCTCACGACAGAGACCTGGAACATTGTAGCCTGTCGATAAATCCTACCCCTTCACCTCGCGCATAGAAGTTCATGTCATTTCGGTTTTCATTAAATTTCCGGATGCAAAATGTTTGCACACCAGTTAGTCATTCGTGTGATAACAGTGAACCGGTTTTGTTGTCCTTTGCGAAGATAAGTCAACTCTCCCTCTTTATCCGTTTTCAGGACAATATTTTCATTGACACAAAGAGAAATTTAATGATAAACATCGCACATTAAAATTA
>DATEVI010000060.1:0-9075 GCA_035281865.1 Geobacteraceae bacterium
AACATTAAAGGGTTATTTGGGTTTATCTCCCGAAATGCAAGCTCAATTCTCATAGTCTCGCTTCTTTTGTCGCTCCTGTCGCTGCTTTATACGTGGCAGAAAATGGAGTTCCTGACCGGAAGAGACGACCTCATGCCGAAAAACAACCAGTTCCATGCGGATTACCGGGCATTCAGGCATGAATTCGGCGATATGGATGAGATCGTTGTCGTAATGGAAAGTGACGACCAGGAAAAGCTCGCCCGTTTCGGCGAAATGCTTTACCGCAACCTTTCCGCGGACAGGAAAAACTTCTCTGACGTCTTTTACCCCTATGGATTGCCGTTCTTTAAGAAAAACGGACTTCTCTTCATGCCATTGGCGGATTTGCAATCTCTTCGGGAAAACATCGTCAGAGCCAAACCTGTTTTGAAGGATCTTTCGGCATCTCCTTCCGTTCAGACCCTCTTTTCTTCACTGACTTCTCAAATTGACGCCTATGTCGAGAGGGGCACAGACCCCGCTAAAACAGACGTGCAACTGGCGAGCCTTGTATTCATGCTGGACAAGCTCGGCAAAGGTTTCGATCAATTCGGAAAGAGCGGCCGGGCCTCCTTTTCCCTGGAAGAATTCCTCATGCAGACCGGTCCGGACGGCAAAGAATCATCCTTTTCCAAAGCCGGAAGGATGCAAATTCTCACGGCACTGCCGGTCAGGGAGGGAAAAAGCTTCGTGCCGGCCGAATCGGCGATTAAGAAGATCAGGAAAGAGATAAACGACCTGTCCGGGATGCCGGGGTTCAAAGGCGTCAAAGTGGGGCTTACCGGCATTCCTGTTCTGGAATATGAGGAGATGACCACGAGTCAGCGCGACATTTCTCTTGCAACAATCATTTCCCTCGTGCTGACGGTTATTCTCCTTCTCTTTGCTTTCCGCGGTGTGATGAATGTGGTTGCGGCAATGGCTTCCCTGCTGATTGCACTGTCGCTTTCCTTCGGTTTGGCAACGCTGCTTGTCGGCCACTTGAATATTCTGTCAATGGTTTTTGCCGTGATGCTTATCGGGATCGGTATCGAGTACGGCATCCAGGTCGTCCTTCGCTACCAGGAGGAGATTGCCGGAGGGACCGGAGAGTCCGATGCCCTGAGGATTGGAGTGGAGAAAAATTTCTGGTCGATCATCATGGCGGCGGCAACTTCGGCATGCGCCTTCCTTACCTTCATTTTCACCGATTTTAAAGGGATAGCGGAACTGGGAATTATAGCCGCTTGCGGTATTGCGGTCTGCGTTGTTGCAACGTTTACCGTTCTTCCTGCAATGCTGGTAATATTCTCGCGTTACAGAAAACCAGCCAAAAGGAGAAAGCCTGCCGTGGAGCAGGGTGAGGGGCCGGAATCGACTGCTGCCGGCAAAAGCAATGGACGTCTCATGCTCACCCACGCCTTGTTCGGGCACCCGAAAGTTGTTATCTGCGCCACCGTTATTATATGTCTCGCTTCAATTTATCCCCTGCTCCACGTGAAATTTGACTATAACCTGATGAACCTGCAGGCGAAGGGCCTTGAACCCGTGGAGTACGCATACAAATTGATGAAGGATTCGGACAATCCCGGATATTTCGCCGTTGTTACCGCATCATCGGCAGCCGAAGCCGCCGTCAAAAGCAGGGCGCTTGAGGCACTTCCTACCGTCGGTCACGTTGTCAGCTTCAACAGCTTCATTCCCGAGGACCAGCCCCGGAAGCTGGCGGTCATTGCCGCAATCCGAAATGAACTTGCCGACGTCAGCCCCGTCAGCTACGAGGAGGATCTGAGGGTCATGGAATTGCCGACGGTATTCGAGAACTTCCGTAATTCGGTGGCAAGTCTGGCGGGTGACCTGGAGAAGAAAAACAAGCCCGAAGCTGTACGAGTGAAGACGTTCATGGCAGTTCTCGACCGCTTCTTCGCCAGTCTCGAAAAAGAGAAGGACAAAGGCGCATTGAGCATGCTCAGGGATTTCCAGGGCAACATGCTGGCGAGCCTTCCGGAGAAGCTGAATCTACTGAAGGCAAGTCTCAATCCTACCCCGGTGACAACCGGTGACATCCCGGTTGAGCTGAAAAAAAGATACATAGGCAAAACTGGAAAACATCTGCTGCAGGTAGCCCCAAAGAATGACATCTTTGATCGCGGGCCCCTCAAGGCCTATCTTGACGAAGTGCGGAAGGTAGATATACATGCGACCGGTGAGCCCGTGATGGTGTACGAGTCGATGACCATCATGCGTGACGCCTACCGGGGGGCGTTTATCTATGCCTTCATTGCAATAACGGTGTTACTGCTCATTACATTCCGGAGCGTCCGGGCAGCGGCCATCGGCCTTGTTCCGCTCATTGTCGGAATCCTGCTCATGATCAGCGGTATGTGGCTGTTAGGCATCAACTTCAACTCCGCCAATATCATCGTCATGCCGCTGGTGCTGGGGGTTGCCGTTGATTCCGGTATCTATATCATCAACCGTTTTCGCAGGGAAGGAGAAACCAGTGTCCAGGTGGTTTCCCGGAGTGCGGGGAGGGGCGTCATCTTCAATACCTTTACTATTATGGCCACCTTCGGGGCACTCATGGTATCCCATCACAGGGGAGTGTTCTCCATCGGCGCGATTATGTCGCTGGGAATGGCGGCGTGCCAGGTCGCGTTCATCCTGGTGCTGCCGGCCGTATTGACCGTATATGCCGACAGGTACAGGAAAAAACTGGCGAAGAACGGCGACTAGACGGCGAAAATGGGGAAAGAGCGGATTAAAGTGAAAATTGTTGAAGGGGCAAGTCCCTCCTCGGAGTATGATTCGCTGCGCGGTCCGGTTGCGCTAAGCCGGTTGTTTCTCGGGGAAAGGGTCGGGCCGGGAGACCGGGTAATTGACGCCACATGCGGCAATGGATACGACACGCTTTTTCTTGCCGGGCTTGTGGGAGAACTGGGCAGGGTCTGGTCGTTCGATATCGACAAGGATGCTCTCGATGCCGCCGGGAGAAAGCTGCGGCAGGCCTCCCTCGATTCCATGGTGGAACTGGTGCACGCAGGGCATGAGCGGCTGAACGAATATGTAAAAGAGCCCGTGCGGGCGGTTGCCTTCAATCTCGGATATCTGCCCGGCAGCGATAGAATCACCATTACCCGTCCGGAGACGACCCTTGCCGCGCTGGAACAGTCGCTCGGGCTTCTGCTTGCCGGGGGCGTCATCCTGCTTGCCGTCTACACAGGACACCCCGGCGGAGCTGACGAAGGCAGTGCGGTCGATGCCTGGGCCTCGGAATTGCCTTCACCTCAATTCAATGTCTGGCGCTGCCGCCTCCAGAACCGTGGGGAACACGCGCCTTATTTTGTGCTGATAGAAAAAACCAGCTGACACTCGGGACACACTTCCATGTTTCTTAATATCCTCCCATTTCTCATGGTGGCACCGCCGCTTGTGTACGGGCTGATTTCCCTGTACTGCGCCAGGAATTTCTTTTCACGCGGCACTTCCGGCCATACATTCAAGCCCCCGGTCACCATTTTCAAGCCGGTCAAGGGGATGGATGCCGACAGCTTTGCCAATTTTGCCTCCTTCTGCCTGCAAGAATATCCCAGGTTTCAGATCGTCTTTGCCGTTGCTTCTCCTGACGATCCGGTGATTTCCGTAATCGAGTCCCTCATCAGCCAATATCCGGAAGTCGATATGGAGCTGGTTGTAGATGCGCGGATATACGGGTCCAATTACAAGGTGTGCAACCTGATAAATGCATTTCCCAAGGCAAAATACGACATCCTGATCGTCTGTGACAGCGACATCCGTGTCGGTCCGCACTATCTTCGGGAAGTCTGCTCGTTTTTCTCCGACCCCGATGTCGGACTTGTCACGTCGCTGTATCGCAGCAGAGAGATACGGGGGTGCGCGACCGCCCTGGAAGCCCTGGGATTTACCGCCGAAATGGTTCCCAATGTGATGGTTGCCCTGCAGCTCGAAGGTCTTTCCTTCGCCCTCGGCGCATCCATGGCCGTCCGCAGGGAGGCGCTGGAAAATATCGGCGGCTTTCCTGCGTTGGTCGACTACCTGGCGGATGACTACCAACTCGGAAACATGGTCTTTCGCGCAGGGTACAGGCTTGCCCTCTCCGGGTATTTCGTGGAGAGCGTCATGAAAAGGGAAACCCTGAAGGGAATACTTTCCCGCCAGCTGCGCTGGGCCAGAACCATGCGTGTCAGCCGTCCGGCTGGATATTTTGCTTCCGGCATAACTCAACAGGTCCCATTGGCGGTTTTGGCACTCATCAGTTCAGGTTTCACCGCAGCCGGTTGGTGGGCTGTTGTCCTTCTGGCATTAGTACGCAGTACCGTTGTTTGTATCTTCAGTCGCTGTTTCCTTAATGATAATCTGATCCCCCGGTATCTCTGGTTGCTGCCGTTGAGGGATTTGCTCGCATTCGGCACCTGGGTGTTTGCCTTTCTCGGTAGCAGCGTCGACTGGCGAGGCAACAGATTCCGTCTCCTCCCTGGCGGAAAAATGGTTGAGATCGACAAAAATCGATAGCCTGCCTGCTTTACTTTCTTCATTATCCTTCTATACTTTTTCCATTAACAAAAACGGCGTTTGAATGCTCGCTGACGCGGGTTTAACGGATTTAAGCCAGAAGTCGGGACAACTTTTCCGTTTAAAGGCATCGGCTTTTTAAGCATTCTATATGGTTCGCGTAAGTGGCTGAAAAAGCTTAAAAATATGGATTTAATCCGCGGTCAAATGCTTTCCATGATTGAGACCGATCGGAGGACTCTTGTTTTCCCTCGCCGAAAATATCGGAAAACTGACTCTGTCTCTTCTCCGGGAGATGGGAAGGATGATGACTTTCCTTCTTTACTCCATCTACGTCATTTTCAGTTCACCCGGGAAGCTCTTTGCCATTTTCAAGCAAATTCATTTTATCGGTGCGAAATCCTTTTTCGTGATATTTCTGACCGCCTCCTTCACCGGCATGGTGCTTGGTCTTCAAGGGTATTACACACTGCGCAAATTCGGCTCGGAAGGGTTGCTCGGTTCAGTTGTCGCCCTGTCTCTCATCCGCGAGCTCGGGCCGGTACTGTCCGCCCTGATGGTGACGGGCCGCGCCGGTAGCGCCATAACCGCCGAAATAGGCATCATGAGAATTACAGAGCAGATCGACGCCCTTGAAGCCATGGCCCTGGAGCCTTTCAAGTATCTGATTTCTCCAAAGATTCTTGCGGCAATCATTACGCTGCCGCTTCTGTGCTCCATTTTCGATGTTGTGGGGATATATGGCGGCTATGTCGTCGGCGTCAAGCTTCTGGGGGTAAATCCCGGCGCCTATTTCAATGAAATGGAAAAAGGTGTGGAATGGAAGGACATTTACTCCGGCTTGGTCAAGTCCTTGTCTTTCGGTCTGATCATCTCATGGATATGCTGCTATAAGGGGTTCTATGCGGGCCACGGGGCGGAGGGCGTATCACGCGCCACCACCTCCGCGGTCGTGATGTCTTCGGTAACGGTTCTCGTCTGGGATTATTTCCTGACATCTGTATTGATGTAAGGAAAGGCGAACAATCATCAGGCTGATCTGCTTGGGGTGGGGAAGGGAATCAATTTGATAAAGCTTGTGGATGTCAGTAAGGCCTTCGGCCCGCAGGTGGTACTGGATCACCTGGATATGGAAGTGCCCGAACGAGCAATCACCGCCATAATCGGTCCGAGCGGTGAGGGTAAGAGCGTCCTGCTGAAGCATATGATAGGCCTGCTCACGCCCGACAGCGGTCGAGTCCTGGTTGATGGCGAAAATATTACCGTGATGGGACGCGGCGAATTGAACCGTGTCAGGGAAAAATTCGGCATGCTCTTTCAGAACGCTGCTCTGTTCGATTCCATGACGGTATTTGAAAACGTGGCCTTTCCCCTGCAGGAAAAGACGAATCTTTCAAGGGGTGAAATACGGGACAGGGTGCATGATGCCCTGGAGAATGTGGGGCTCAGGGGTATCGACGAAAAATACCCTGATGAGCTTTCGGGAGGAATGAAAAAAAGGGTGGCGCTGGCCCGTGCACTGCTGCTCGACCCGAAGATTATTCTATTCGATGAGCCTACAACGGGCCTTGATCCGATCATAAGCAGAGCGATCAACAGGCTTATCAGGGATGTACATGACCGCTTCGACTTCACCGGGGTGATCGTCACCCACGAGGTGCCGGAGATATTCGACCTCTGCGACAATGTGGCCATGCTGTACAAGGGTAAAATCCTGATGGCCGGACCTCCTGAAGATTTTCGGAGTACGGACGATCCGCTGGTGAAACAGTTCATCCTGGGAGAGCTGGAGGGTCCCTTGCGTCTGATTTGAAATCGGTAACTACGCGGAAAGGATCGATAACATGAAACGTGCCGGACTCGAAACAGTTGTGGGTGTATTTGTATTGGTGGGAATTCTGTGTCTGGCCTACCTTTCGATAAAACTTGGGAAGATGGAGCTTCTGGGCGGTGATTACTTCGATGTCAGCGCCGATTTCAATTCCGTTTCAGGGTTGAAAAGCGGTGCTTCGGTGGAGATAGCAGGCGTCGAGGTGGGGAGGGTCGACCGGATAAACCTTGATCCGGCCAGGGGCTACGTGGCGAGAGTCCACTTGAGCATACAATCGGGTGTCAAGCTGTCGGAAGATACGATTGCATCCATCCGCACCAGAGGGATTATCGGGGACAAATTCATTTTGCTGAAACCCGGAGGTTCTGACGTCATGCTGGCTGACGGGGGGAAGATACGGGATACCGAATCGGCCATTGATTTTGAGCAACTGATAAGCGAGTACATCCACGGAAAGGTTTGAAGGCATTCAATTGACCAGCGGGATATGGGAGGGAGCTAGAGCCATGAGATTCATTTCACTGTTAGCGGTTGCATGTTGCATACTTGTACTTGGAGGGGTGCCGAGTGCTTCGGCGGAGGAGGCACAACAAGGCAGAATTGTGCTGGGACTCGACGAATGTGTGCGAAAGGCTTTATCTACCGCCCCGGAGCTGGGAGAATCACAGGCGGATATCGATTTGGCTTCGTCGAAGCTGAACGAAGCAAAAGCGCATCGCTACCCCCAGATCGAGTTTCGTGGTCTGACCGGGCCGGTTCCCAAGGCAAGGGGCGATCAGGTCTCGTCACCTGACAAGATAAATGATTTCAACCGTATCACCTGGTTTTGGAACGGTGAAGCCACGCTCGTACAGCCGCTATATACTTTCGGCAAAATAAGCGAGAGCATGAAAGCTGCTTCCCATGGAATAGAGGTCGACAAGGCGAAGAAAGAACAGAAACGAAACGAGATAGCCCTGCAGGTCAAGGAATATTATTATGGACTTCTTCTGGCGCGGGAGCTGAAGGAAGTCGTCATGGAAGTCAGCGAAGATCTGAACAAGGCGCGCGACAAAGCCCGGAAGCTGCTTGACAAGGGCTCCCCGAACGTTGAGCAACTCGATATCTACAAGCTCGACGCCTTTGCCGGAGAAGTGGAAAAATATCTGGAAGAGGCAAAAAAGGGGGAAGCCCTTGCCCTTGCCGCCCTGCGGACCCGGGTCGGACTCCCGGCCGATGCAAAACTCGATATTGCAACCGAACGGTTGACCTACGAGGAAGAGAAGGTGGGAGCGTTGCCGGAATATCTGCAGGCCTCCCTCACAAAGCGTCCAGAGTATCGGCAGATAAAAGAAGGTCTGCAGGCGCGCGACGCGCTTGTCAAGGTCGCCAGGGCCGCCTATTATCCCGATTTTTTCCTGGGCGGCTATGTCTCCGGGGCCTACGCTCCCGATCGCACCAGAATCACCAACCCGTTTGTTCCGGATTATTTCAACCACGCCTGGGCCGGAGTTGCACTGGGGCTGAAATGGAAGCTCGACTTCGGCATCACGGGCGCAAAGCTCGCGGGGGAAGTTGCGCAGTATAACCGTCTGCTGAGCACAAGGGATTATGCCGAGAGGAACATACCGTTGCAGATAAATAAATCTTATCTCGATATTATGGAAGCGGAAAAAAGTATTGCCGCGACACGCACCGCATACAGCAATGCAAAAAAATGGGTGGTGGCGGCCCTGGCCAATTTCGACTTCGGGGTCGGCCCGGCCAAGGAAATATTTGACGCCCTGGAAAACTACGCAAGAATGAGAGCCGACTATTTCCGCTCCATTTACAACTATGAAATGGCCCAGGCAAATCTTATCTATGCCGTGGGTGAATCACCGACCGCTCAGAAATGAAAAAGAGGTGGACCATGATTGTTAAAACAGTCCTGATGATTTATATGTTTTTCTGCCTTGCCATTGCCTTGCCCACGACGGCAACGGCTTCCACCGTCACCGATGAGGTTAAGGGCACCGTGGATGATGTGCTGAAGATTGTTACCAACAAAGAGCTGAAAAAGCCTCAGAATGAGCAAAAGAGGCGTAAAGAGCTCAAGGCGGTGATCGGCAGGATATTCGATTATGGGGAAATGGCGAAGCGTTCTTTGGGCGTCCATTGGAAGACGCTGACTCCGGCGAAACAGAAGGAGTTTGTCGACCTGTTTGCCACGCTCCTTGAAAATTCCTATGCGGACAAGATCGAATCGTACAATCAGGAAAAGATTGTTTATGGGAAGGAACTTATAGAGGGAAACTATGCGGAAGTCAATTCGATGGTCATCACCGCCAAACGCGATGAATTCACTCTCGAGTACCGGCTTCTCCGCAAAAGCGACAAATGGATGGTTTATGACGTAGTCATCGAAGGGGTCAGTCTTGTTTCAAACTACCGGACGCAGTTCAACAAGATCATTGTCGAACGGGGTTACGACGAACTCGTGAAAAAGATGCGCACGAAGAGTGAAGAGATTAGCGCGCCATAGGGCCGTAACTGTAATTTTGTATGTCTTTAAACCTGGATTCGGCAGTTGAAGGCATCGTCCGTTCGCTCCGGATGGCCTATTTCTGCTGCTCTATGCTCATTTCGCTACAGCCGATAAACTCACCCTTCGGGTTCAGACAATATCGGCTGACTACGCCTGATTTCGCTAAGAGCAGCAACGAAATAGCCCAAAGTCGCTCACTTTGGAT
>DATEVI010000061.1:0-9155 GCA_035281865.1 Geobacteraceae bacterium
TCGTGGGCTCGGAGATCTATCACAGCCGCCACTGGTTTTACCAAACCCGGGGAATTATGGCGCTGACACACATTGGTCTTCTCGGAGTGATACACTTTCGCCCCTATCTCATGACGCCCATTCTGACGACGGTTCTCGCCGTCGGCATGGTGGGAAGCCACATGCCGAAATCTTTCCGTTACTGGTCGTTTGTCCACGGGAAAGTTGTCGAGTAAAAGCAAAGGACGCCGCCATGCAGTTTTTCGCAAAACTGTTGATTACCAATGCCGTAATCATTTTCTGCGTTCTGATAGGCAAGAGGTATCCGAGCCTTGGCGGGCTGATCGCCACCATGCCCCTTACCAGCCTGCTTGTACTGATCTGGCTATACTCCGACAATCCTGGTAACTATCGGCTTCTGACGGACTACACAGCCGGGGCGCTGTGGGGCATCATTCCGACGGTCCTTTTTTTCACAGTTGTCTATCTCTGTTTCCGCAGGCAACTCCCCTTCCCTGTCGTTCTGTCCGCCGGCTTTGTATTATGGCTGGCGGGCGCCTTCGTCCATCAGTGGCTTTTGCGCGGCACGTGATGATTATTTCCTGAGATAACAAAAAAACGCCGGCATCGTCACCCGATGCCGGCGTTTTTTGTTTATTGGCAACTGCCCTTTTCTCAAGTCATCACTATCAGCAAATCGTCCTTGTCGACCTTGTCACCTTCCTCGAACTTCACTTCGCCAATCTTTCCGTCTATTTTTGCCTTGACGTTGGTTTCCATCTTCATTGCCTCGGTCACGATGATAATATCGCCTGCTTTCACTTTATTGCCGGGCTTCACATTGACCTTGAGGACCCTTCCCGGCATCGGCGCCCCGACATGGTGAGGGTTGAATTTGTCTGCCTTCTGATGCTCCGACACTTCGGAGACGACGGACTGGTCGCGAATCGTGACCTGCCGTGCAAGGCCGTTCAGTTCAAAGTATATGTTCCTGGTGCCGTCCGGATGGACACTTCCTATGGCATTCAGCTTGATGATAAGGGTTTTCCCCGGATCGATCTCGACTGACGTCTCCTGACCCGCTTCCAGCCCGTAGAAGAAAATGGGCGTGGGAATTACGGAGGTGTCAGAGTAGGTTACCCCATGTTTATGAAAATCCGGATAGACGTTCGGGTAGAGGGTATGCGAAAGCAGGCTTTTGTCATCAAGCGCCCAGCCGAACTTGTCCTTGATCTTCTGCCGCTCTTCTTCGAAGTTAACCGGCTCGAGCAACTCGCCGGGGCGGCATGTAATCGGCGCTTCACCTTTCAGTATGATTTTCTGCAGTTTCTCCGGAAACCCCTGGTACGGCTGTCCTATCATCCCCTTGAAGAAGCCGACCACCGACTCGGGGAAAGTCAACTCTTCGCCCTTTGTGTAGACGTCGTCGACATCCAGATTGTTCTTGACCAGGAACATCGCCATGTCGCCGACAACCTTGGACGATGGTGTCACCTTGATGATATCGCCGAATAGGACGTTTACCCTGTGGTACATCTCCTTGCATTCTTCCCATCTGTCAATTAGACCCAGTCCGGCAACCTGCGGCTTGTAGTTGGAATACTGCCCTCCTGGAATCTCATGGCGGTAAACCTCGGCCGTACCGCTCTTCAGGCCCGATTCGAAGGGGACATAATAATCGCGGACCGTCTCCCAGTAATTGGCCAGCTTCTGGAGCTCCGGTTCATTGAGTTGCGGATCCCACTCCGTTCCTCGCAGTGCAGCAATTATTGCATTGAGGTTCGGCTGGGATGTCAGGCCGGAAATGGACGAAAGGGCGGCATCCACAATATCCACGCCGGCTTGGCAGGCCATGAGCAGGGAAGCTTCGCCATTCCCCGAAGTGTCATGGGTATGCAGGTGAACGGGTATGCCTATCTCTTCTTTCAGGGCTTTTACCAGCTTATAGGCGGCAAACGGTTTCAGGAGTCCTGCCATATCCTTGATTGCAAGGATATGAGCCCCCATTTGCTCCATTTCTTTTGCAAGGGAGACATAGTATTCCAGGGGGTACTTGTCCCTCTTCGGGTCGGTAATGTCGCCGGAATAGCAGATGGAAGCCTCGCAGATCTTGCCCGTCTTTCTCACCGCCTCCATGGCTACCGTCATCCCCTTTGTCCAGTTGAGGGAGTCGAATACCCTGAAGACGTCTATGCCGGAATCGGCTGCGTGTTCGACGAAACGCTGCACGACATTGTCGGGATAGTTGGTATAGCCCACGGCGTTGGAGCCACGAAGCAGCATCTGGAAAAGGATATTGGGAATCGCTTCCGATAATTTGTGCAGCCTGTCCCATGGGCATTCCTTGAGGAAACGCATGGATACATCGAACGTAGCCCCTCCCCACAATTCGAGGGAAAACAGGTCGGAGCCCAGCATGGAAGTCGGTTCGGCGATTCTCAGAAGGTCATGGGACCTGACCCGAGTTGCCAGAAGAGACTGATGGGCATCCCTCATGGTGGTATCCGTGATCAGAAGTTTCTTCTGTTCAAGTATCCACTTCACCACCCCTTCCGCCCCTTCATCTTTCAGCCTGTTGCGGGTCCCGTATGGACGTGGCGCAGCAGTATCGACCTCAGGAATTTTCGGCTCCAGCAGATCGGCCGATCTGAGCGGCTTGCTGATTCCGGGAGAACCGTTGACGATCACATTACCTATAAAATTGAGTATTTTCGTCGCACGGTCCTTTTTCTCACCCATTGTCATGAGCTCGGGATGTTTGTCGATGAAAGACGTATCACACTGGCCTTTCAGGAAAGTCGGATGCGTGACTACATTTTCCAGGAACGGGATGTTGGTCTTGACCCCTCGGATGCGGAATTCCCGCAGGGAACGGTCCATGACCTGGGCGGCCTCTTTCAGGCTGTGTCCCAAGGTGCTTATCTTGACAAGAAGGGAATCGTAAAAAGGTGTAATGTGTGCCCCGGTGAAGGCATTCCCCGCATCAAGCCGCACGCCGAACCCCCCTGGCGAGCGATATGCCTTGAGCGTACCGAAATCGGGCGCAAAATTGTTGGCCGGGTCTTCGGTGGTTATTCGGCACTGTATCGCGAAGCCGCGCATATCGATGACTTTCTGATCGGGAATCCCAATCTCCGGGTCCGACAATCTGTATCCTTGCGCCACCAGAATCTGCTTCTGAACCAGATTTCTGCCGGTGATCATCTCGGTGACTGTATGCTCGACCTGGATACGGGGATTCATTTCGATGAAATAGAATTTCCCCTCCTGGTCCAGCAGAAATTCAACGGTCCCCGCATTGCGATAGTTGACATGGCGTGCAATCTTGATTGCTTCCTCGCAGAGCTCCTCGCGTTGTTCAGGGGTCAGACTGAGTGAAGGCGCGAACTCGACCACTTTCTGGTGACGCCGCTGTATGGAACAATCGCGCTCGAAAAAGTGCACTATATTCCCGTAGTTGTCACCAAGTATCTGGACCTCGATATGCTTCGGATTTTCAATGAACCTCTCAAGGAAGACGGCAGGATTGCCGAAGGCAGCCTGCGCCTCGCTCCGCGCGCTGGCAAGCCCTTCGATCAATTCCTTGCGATTGCGGGCAATCCGCATCCCGCGCCCCCCTCCACCGGCCGAGGCTTTTACAATGATGGGATATCCGAAGTTTTTGGCAAACTTGAGCGCATTCTCTTCATGCTCAATGGGTTCGCCGGTTCCCGGCACTACCGGCACACCGGCCGCAATGGCCACGTGACGCGCGGCAATCTTATCACCCACTTTCCGCTGCATCTCGGCGGTCGGACCGATGAAAACGATCCCGGCATTTTCGCATTTTTCGGCGAATTCAGAATTTTCCGACAGGAAACCGTATCCAGGATGAATGGCATCGACATTTTTCTTTTTGGCCAGTGATATGATTTCATCTATCCCCAGATAGGCTTCTACGGGGCTTTTCCCCTTGCCGATCAGATAAGCTTCATCTGCCTTGTATCTGTACAGAGACAATTTGTCTTCCAGGGAATAGATTGCAACTGTATCTATGCCGAGTTCCGCGCACGCGCGAAAAATACGGATCGCTATCTCCCCCCGGTTGGCTGCCATTACCTTTTTGAATTTTCTTTTCACTATCTCGGTCTCCTGGATTGCATTTATCATTGAAAGAACTCACGGGACAAAAATATCCGCCAATTACAAACCTACAACTCTCTGGATATACGTACATTTCCAGTTATCACGTATAAAACCAGATTCAAAAAACATTGTCAACCGTATAATTGGCGCTTCCCAGCAATGAAAAACACCGGCACATCATAGCGTTTACACATAGTTCTTTGCATAAAATCTCCGACGTGGTAAACTTCTTTCCATTTGCACTACAACAACAAAGGAGAACCTGCATGAATATGCAAACCAAAACACTACTGCCTCTGTCCTGCACGTTGACGGCCCTTTTTCTGGCCCTGAGTGGTCCGGCCGTCGGCGCGGAAAAGGCAAACACAAAAACCGCCAAGGAAGTGACGGCACCAAAGCCGTCCGAAGTCGTGGCCAAGGTAAATGATTCCGCCATCACCCGCCAGGAAGTTGACCGAGCGGTCAAGATCCTGCTTTCCCAATCCAAGGTCCAGAAACCTGTCCCGACTGATCTCTTGAAAAAAGCTGAAACCGCGGCGGTCAACCAGTTGGTTTCTTCGGAAGTCCTGTACCAGGCCGGATTGAAGATGGACAACAAGGACCTGGATAAAGAGGTACAAACGCAGATCGCGCAGAGAAAGGCGCAATTCCCGTCAACTGCCGAATACGATAAAGCCCTCAGAGAAACCGGACTTACGGAAAAAGACCTGAATGTGCTCATGCGCAAGGAAATCGTTATCAACAACCTGCTGGAAAAAGAGGTGGTCACCAAGGTAACCGTTACCGATGCCGAGGTAAAAAAGTTTTACGACGAAAACAATGATAAATTCAAAATGGAGGAAAGCGCCAGGGCAAGCCACATACTGATAGGCGCCGACGAGAAAGCCTCCGCCGAAGACCGGAAAAAGGCAAAGGAAAAAGCCGAGTCGATCCGCAAGAAGATATCGGCAGGTGAAGACTTCGCAACACGGGCCAAGAGCGATTCAACCTGCCCAAGCGCATCGAGGGGCGGCGATCTGGGCTTTTTCGCCAAGGGACAGATGGTGCCGGAATTTGAAAAGGCCGCTTTTGCCCTCAAACCCGGCGAAGTCAGCAGTGTCGTGGAAACTAAATTCGGTTACCACATCATCAAGCTCGAGGAAAAGAAACCGGCGGGCACCGTGACCTTTGACGAGGCGAAAAAGAATATCGAAGGATACCTGAAAGCCCAAAAAACCCGGGAAGGCGTCAACGCATACCTTGAAAAACTCCGTAAGCAGGCCAAAATAGAAATGCCGAAAAGCTGAGGCCGACAAGCTCAAGATCTTTCCGATTGTTTTTCGATTAGCAGCATTCTATGTTAAAAAGGCTGCTTCCGCCTGAGCGGGAGCAGCCTTTTTATTTCCGAAAGCCCTCCACCCTTCCGCATGATGCAGTGCCATGAAGAAGTCGGCCACCTGCATGTCTGTCACGAAATTAAATTCAAGAAACTTCAATATCTGTCGATAGTTAATAACAGAGCGATGCCGCCCAAGGGAATGGCAGCCGCTCGGTAACGGCAAGATGAGTCATGGAAGCGTTTCGTGCTTTCTTTTCAGGCAAGAATGTGTTCATCCACCCGGAATGGTGTGCGGATAAGGAAGAGTCATGTCAAAAGAAGAGATGTTGAAAGTGTTTAGCGATCCGGAGCATCCATACCACGAATCCAGCATTCCTGACACCATCGATCTCAGAGAAGTCGCCGACAGGCTTCTGAAAGAAAAGACCCTTGTCGAAGAATTGATAAACGGTCTTCCCGAGATTTTTTTTCTCACCAACGCAGCCCGGGAATTCCTCCGTTGGAACAAAAATCTTGAAGTAGTCACAGGTTACTCGGCTGAAGAAATTGCAAATATGCATCTGTTGGATTTCTTCGACGTGGAGGAGAAAGAACGTCTCACAACGAAAATGCATGAGGCATTTGGTTGCGGCAAGACCTCCACTGAGGTGCATATGACCCTCAAGAACGGATGCAGAATTCCCTATTTCTTTACGACCTCCCATATCCTGCTCAATAACGAACCGCACCTTGTCGGTACGGGGCTCGATATCACGGAACGGTATGAGATAGAAGAACTGTTGCGGAAACTGTCGGGGGCCGTGGAACAAAGTTCGAGCTCGATCGCGATCACCGATAGGGAAGGAATGATTGAATATGTGAATACCGGGTTCCTCAACATGACCGGCTATGCACTCGACGAGGTAATAGGCCGGTATATGAATAACTCCATGACTGTCTTGCCTTCACCGGAACCCGATTGTAAATCATGGCAATCATTCGCCGCATCGGAAAAGTGGCCCCTCGAACTCAGTAATAAAAGAAAAAGCGGTGAACTTTTCTGGGAATCCGTTTCCGTTTCGCCGATCAAGAATATTGATGAGATTACCACCCATTACCTGATCATAAGGGAAGATATAACTTCACGGAAAAATGCTCAGCGGGAGCTGTTAAAAAACCGGGCGGAGTTGGTGATACAGCACGAAAAATTGAAGCATCTTTTCGGCCAGGTGGAAAAGTCAAAGAAGGAGTGGGAAAACACCCTGGACTGTATCGATGATATTGTCATCCTGGTCGACACCGAGGACAGAATCAGGCGATACAACAAGGCCTTGCATGGGCTTATCGGCACATCACATCCGGATGTTGCCGGCAGTAACTGGCATGAACTTCTTTCCTCACAATGTCTGCAGATGCCGTCCCCCTGCGAGGAAGGCACGGAAATTCACCATACACCTTCAGGGAAATGGTTCGTCTTCAATTCATACCCTTTTACCAACAGCTCCGCGGAAGAGATTTCCGGAGCTGTCATCACGCTCCACGATACTACCGAGGTAAAGAGGTTCACCCGTGAATTGGAGAAGGCATATTCGGAACTTAAGGCCACCCAGGCAAAGATTGTCCAGCAAGAGAAGATGGCCTCAATCGGCCAGCTGGCTGCGGGGGTAGCCCATGAGATTAATAATCCGATGGGTTTTATTTCCAGCAATTTGAATACTCTAGGAAAATACTTCGATAGATTGAATGATTTTATCAAGTTCCAGTCGGAGATGGTTGAAACACTACTGGACAATGATGCCGTGGAAGAGCTCCGTCAAAAGCGGAAGGCATTGAAGCTGGACTATATCCTGGAAGACGGCAGGGATCTGATCAAAGAATCCCTGGACGGGGCCGAACGGGTAAGGACAATAGTGAGCAACATGAAGAGTTTCTCACGGGTGGACCAGGCGGAACAGAAATACGCCGATATCAACGATTGCATTACCAGCACCATCAATATCGCGTGGAACGAACTGAAGTACAAGACAAACCTGGTTAAGGAACTCGGCCACATACCTCTCACCTGGTGCAACCCGCAACAGTTGAACCAGGTATTCATGAATCTGCTGGTCAATGCGGCACAGGCCATTGTGGACCACGGAGACATCACAGTGAAATCGTGGCACGAGAACGATTGCATTTACACTTCAATATCCGACACCGGCTGCGGCATGCCGCCCGAAGTTATCAATCGCATTTTCGAGCCATTTTTCACAACCAAGGAGGTCGGCAAGGGAACCGGACTGGGGCTATCCATCACTTATGACATAATCAAGAATCATAAAGGCGAAATAACGGTAGTTAGCAACCCGGGAAAGGGCACGACCTTCACGGTTCGGCTGCCGGTAATAGAAGCGGAGCTACGAGCCAAATAGTAAAAATGCCCCCCATAATTGCATAATCGTTAATCCGCTCAGGACAAAGGAAAAATGAACTATGGAAGAATTGGAAAGCAACAGTCCGAAAGTACTGTTCGTCGATGACGAGGAGCACATTCTGAAATCGCTTCGTCGGTTACTGATGGACGAGGAAATAGAAATTCTGACGGCAACTTCGGGTGAGCAGGGCCTGGACCTGCTTCGGAACTCAGACGGGATTGATCTAATCGTTTCCGACCAGCGCATGCCCGGCCTCTCCGGGGCCGAGTTTCTTCAGCAGGCGAGAGAAATCGCACCGGATGCACTGCGCATCATTCTTACCGGTTATGCGGACATAAACGCAACCATTGATGCCATCAACAAGGGGGGTGCATGTCGATATGTCAGCAAGCCTTGGAATGATGAGGAACTGATACTGATCATCAGGGACGCGCTCCGGCAATGCCGGCTCATCTCCGAAAACAAAAGACTATCGGCCCTGGTGCAGAAACAGAACGAGGAACTGAAGGAATGGAACAGCAACCTGAAAAACCGCGTTTTGGAACAAACAGCCGCAATCCGCATCAATAATACCAAACTACGCGAGCTTAACGAAAAACAGAAAACAAACTTTGAAAGCTGTCTCACGGCCTTTTCCAGTCTGGTTGAGCTGAGGGACCGTGAAACGGAAGACCACTCCCGCAAGGTGGCGCAGGTTTCCGTCATGATAGCGGAGAGCATGAAGCTGTCGGTGGATGACATCGAACAGATCAAGGTGGCGGCACTACTCCACGACATAGGAAAAATCGGGATTTCCGAACACCTGCTGCGCATGGATACGGCGGAAATGAATCCCAATGAACTTTCGGAGTATTGCCGGCATGCATTACTGGGGCAGTCCGCCATCGATTCCATTGAAGATATGCGCCAGGCGGGTGTGCTGATACGCCATCATCATGAAAACTTTGACGGCAGCGGTTTCCCGGACCGGCTCAGGAATGGGGACATCCCTCTCGGCTCACGGATTATTGCCCTGGCAGACTGTTTTGATCTCACCTTTGCCGGAATTCGCGGGGACAACGCAATAGAAATGACACTGCAGATGATGCAGTCGGATTTGGGAGGAAGACTGGATTCCGCCCTCTTCCCCCTTCTCGATGAGCCGGTCAGAAATACCTACGCAAAGCTGATGAACAAGACCGGTATGGTGGAAATGGAACTTCAGCCGAATGACCTGCGTGAAGGAATGTTCGTCGCCCGGGAGGTGCGCAGCGGGACGGGTCTATTGCTGCTTGGAGTCGGCGAATCCCTTGATGCGGGCAAAATCAGGGCACTCAGAAGGTACTACAATATAGACC
>DATEVI010000062.1:0-11655 GCA_035281865.1 Geobacteraceae bacterium
AGTGGTATGGGCGCCTTTTACATCCTTCCGATTTTCCTTGTTTCCATAGTCGGTTACATTATATCGGTGTTGGCTGCCCGGGCACCGGGGCATCGGGTCATCAGCGCGCCTTACATGTGCGGAGAGCATTATCCCGAACCCTCGGAGCCCAAGTTCAGGGGACATCTGAATGCGTGGAAGGATTATGTTGCGGCAAATATCTACATGTCCGAGTACCTGGGCGAAGAGAAGATATCTTACTGGATCAACATAGTGTCCCTTATCATTCTCATAGTCCTGTTCGGGGAGGTATTGCGATGAACACTAATATTTTGATAGTCGTCATGGCGGCCATTGTCCTATCGCCCATAATCGGCGGGCTTGTTGCCGGGATTGACAGAAAGGTCACGGCACGTTTGCAGGGGCGCTACGGGCCTCCGCTCCTCCAGCCATTCTACGATGTGCTCAAACTCTTCGGCAAAGAAAAGATGATCGTCAATTATTGGCAGATTTTCTGCGCCTACATGTATCTTGCGGCGGATGTATTGACGGTTGTCCTCCTGGCAATGCAATCGGACCTTCTTTTGATATTCTTCGTCCTTGCGGTTGGTGGGGTATTCCTTGTTGTCGGTGCTCTTGCTGCACAGTCCCCGTATAGCCAGATAGGCGCACAGAGAGAGCTGATTCAGATGCTTACCTACGAGCCGCTTCTGATTCTCGTGTTTGTCGGGATTTATCTGGAGACGGGAAGTTTCAAGATTTCCGATATCATAAACAACTACCACCAGCCGCTCCTGTATTCCCTGCCCCTGCTGTTTGTGGTCATGGGGTATGCCCTTATCATCAAACTGAAAAAATCACCGTTTGATATTGCGACCTCGCACCACGCACACCAGGAAATCGTCAAGGGCGTTCTGACCGAATATTCCGGCCCTTATCTGGCGATTATCGAGATCTCCCACTGGTACGAAACTGTTTTCCTTCTCGGCCTCTGTGCCTTGTTCTGGCACACGAGCCTTATTGGAATGACAATTCTCCTTGTCGTCACCTACTTCGGCGAGATCCTGGTCGACAATATCACCGCGCGCCTCACCTGGCGCTGGATGCTCCCGCATACATGGACCGGCGGCCTGATAATGTCGTTTGCCAACTATGTGTGGATATATGAAAAAATCAGGAAATAGCTTTCCCCAAAATCCCCCCCAGGGTGGGGGTGGGGTCCTCGCGACATACGGCATTTATTAAACAAAGAGAGGTTCATACGCATATGAAAGGACTGATAAATTGGTCAAGGGTGAAGTCTCCGTGGCTGCTTCATTTTGACTGCGGCAGCTGCAATGGGTGTGATATCGAGGTGCTCGCCTGCCTGACACCACTCTATGACGTGGAAAGGTTCGGCATCATAAATGTCGGTAATCCCAAGCACGCGGACATTCTTCTCGTCACCGGCACCGTCAATCACCGGAATAAGGTCGTCCTGAAAAACATCTATGACCAGATGCCTGAACCGAAAGTGGTTGTGGCAATCGGCGCCTGCGGAACGTCCGGTGGTGTATTTCGCGACGCTTACAATGTTGTCGGCGGGGCGGACAAGGTCATACCGGTTGACGCCTATGTCTCCGGATGTGCACCGAAGCCGGAGGCGATTATAGACGGCGTCGTCATCGCCTTGGGAAAACTGGCCGAAAAGGGCAAGAAAGTGGATCAGGGCATTTTTGAACGACTTGAGCAGACCCAAAAGGAAATCAAAGACAGGTAGACGCTGTCCGAGGAGGTTTACGCTGTGAAACAGAGTGTCGTGGTACTTGATGCAGCAAACACGAAGGAATGTACTTCGGAAAACATCATTTCCGTAACCAAGAAATTGAAAGATGGCGGTAACAGGCTGATAACCCTCTCTTCGGCGGATCTTGGAGACAGCATTGATATTCTTTACCACTTCGATCTTGACCTCGACCTGGCTGACATACGGGTCAACGTTCCGAAAGGGAAGAAGACTCCAAGCATAGCATCCGTCTACCCCTGTGCGTTTCTAGTGGAAAACGAAATCAAGGAGCATTTCGGTGTCGATTTTGACGGATTGCCCCTCGATTTCGCCGGCATGCTGTACCTGGACGAAGAGGTGCAGAAGACGCCGTTTTGCAAGATCGGCATAAACAGGGTGGAAACACAGAAACAGGAGGCATAGACACATGGCGCGAACAGTTTTACCATTCGGTCCGCAGCATCCGGTTTTGCCCGAACCCTTGCATCTGACACTTACGGTGGATGATGAGATTGTTAAAGAGGCAATTCCCAAACTCGGCTACGTTCATAGAGGTCTGGAGAAACTTGCTGAAATCAGAGACCACACGCAGATGATCCAGATTGTCGAAAGAGTCTGCGGTATCTGCAGTTTTCTCCATGCCTTGTGCTATTGTCAGGGGATAGAGGCCCTGATGAAGGCTGAAGTACCACCGAGGGCGAAATATCTGAGGGTTGTCTGGGCGGAATTGCACAGGATTCACAGTCATCTTTTGTGGCTTGGTCTTTTTGCGGATGCTTTCGGATTTGAGAGCCTGTTCATGCAGTTCTGGAGGATCAGGGAAAGAATAATGGATGTCCAGGAGGCAACGGCGGGAAATAGAGTCATCATTTCCACTAACGTTGTGGGCGGAGTCAAGAAGGATATCGATAAAGAGATGGAAAAATGGATATTGGAGACTCTGGTCAAGGTTGAAAAAGAGGTAAACCAACTCAAGACGACGATCCTGGATGATTACACGGTGAAGCAGAGAACGGTCGGAATCGGCGTAATCAGCAAGGAAAAGGCCTATGAACTTGGGGCCGCAGGTCCGACTTTACGTGCCAGTGGAATTGCCCAAGACATGCGTCAGACGGGTTATGCCGCCTATCCGGAGCTTGATTTTACGCCGGTGGTGGAAACAGACGGCGATTCATACGCACGAACAGTGTGTCGCTTCAATGAAATCTTGCAGGCCATTGATCTGGTGAGACAGGCTTTCGCTAAAATGCCGGAAGGTGAACTGGCCTTCAAGCCGAAGGGGCTCCCATCCGGGGAAGTGGTCTCCCGCGTGGAACAACCGAGAGGCGAGGTATTGTATTATATCAAGGCCAACGGAAAAAAATTCCTCGACAGGCTTCGCATAAGGACGCCGACTTTCGCCAATATACCTCCTCTGCTGGAGATGCTGCCGGGTTGTGATCTCGCCGATGTGCCGATCCTGATCCTGACAATTGATCCGTGCATAAGCTGCACCGAAAGGTAACCGAGGGAGAAAAACCATGTTCATGACAAAGACCGTTTTGAAGAATTTGTTGACCAAGTACGCGACAAGGCTTTATCCGTTTCAAAAGATTGAACCATTCAAGGATGCAAAAGGCGAACTGAAAATAGAAATGGAAAAATGTATCCTTTGCGGCGTATGCAAGATGAGATGCCCATCGCAGTGTATTTCTGTCGATAAAAAGGAAAAGTTCTGGCAAGTCGATCCGTTTGCCTGTGTTTACTGTGGAATCTGCGTTGAGGCCTGTCCGGTAAAGTGTCTTTACCAGGAGAGCCTGTACAGACCGCCGGCTGACACGAAACAGATGGTATGTCATATTCAGGAAGCAAAACCGGAATAAAGCCATAAACACATGAACAGCCGTTACTCACACAAAGACACAAAGTCTCGAATGGTGGCTTTGTGTGAGATCGCAAGGTAAAATCGATGCATGAATTGTCCGTTACGGAGGGCCTTCTCTCCATCGTCAACGAAGAAGCGAGGAAAAGAGGGGTAAAGAAGGTCACCGGAATCAATCTTGTTGTCGGAGAAATGGCAAGCATCATCGATGAATCGGTGCAGTTTTACTTCGATATCCTGAGCAAGGGCACCGCCTCGGAAGGGGCGGCGCTTTTTTTCAGGAAAGTTGCGGCTGAATACGGATGCCGGACGTGCAACCACGTATTTCAAAAAAAATCATATGATTACAATTGCCCACTGTGCGGCGGCAAGGCCATAATTGTAAATAAGGGTCAGGAATTCTACATTGACAGCATCGAGGTCGAAAACGATGAAAATTGATGTCAGGAGAAACATTCTGGAGGCCAACAAGGAATTGTCCCTGCGGAACAGCGATTTTTTCAGGGAGAACAGGGTCATGGCGGTCAACATCATGGCGGCTCCGGGCGCCGGAAAGACCAGCACTATTCTGAAAACGATAGACGCATTGCGGGAAAAGATGAATTTCATCGTGGTGGAAGGAGATATCGCGTCCAGTATCGATACGGACAAGATCAAAAAAAGAGGTGTGCCCGCCGTCCAGATCAACACCGGCCACATGTGTCATCTTGACGCCAATATGATTAAGGGCGTGGTAGACAATTTCGAGTACGGACAAAACACGGTTCTTTTCATAGAAAACGTAGGCAACCTCGTCTGTCCCGCCGATTTCTCTCTCGGTGAAGACATCAACATCGTCATTGCCAGCGTTCCCGAAGGAGATGACAAGCCGTTCAAGTATCCCGCCATCTTTCTGAAGGCGGACATAGTCCTTCTGAACAAGATCGACACCCTTGACTCCATTGACTTCGACAAAGATTTCTTTTACGAGGGGTTGTCGGTCCTGAGAACCTCTTTCCCTGTGTTCGAAGTTTCATGCAAAACAGGGGAGGGTTTTGATGAATGGGCCAACTGGCTGATGACAAGGTATGAGGAAAAATTCCCCGGGTCCGGTTCAGCGAGATGAAAATCATCAAGTGTTTTGCATGTTGACACAGCATGCTACTTTTCCCTTGACACCCAAGAAGGGCTGGCATATTATTAACCTTCACTTTACGGGCCTATAGCTCAGTTGGCTAGAGCTACCGGCTCATAACCGGTAGGTCCCAGGTTCGAGTCCTGGTGGGCCCACCAGTTAAAAGAACAGGATGTTGAGAGGATGCTGCTGACGCGTCTGATCCTACGATCGAATACCCATAAAGTGGAGAAAAGAGTGCGAACCATACAGGTTGCACTCTTTTCTTTTGGCATAACGCATGGAACCCCAAGTATCAGATATTATCGGAATTATTAATAAAATAGCCCCGTTCGGTTTTGCCGAAGAGTGGGACAACTCGGGTTTGCAGGTCGGCGATCCGACTGCCCGGGTTTCCAGGATCATGGTTTCCCTTGACGCGGGACCTGAAGCCATAGAGGCTGCAGTCAAGAAACGATGCCAACTCCTGCTGACTCACCATCCATTGCTTTTCCGCCCTTCCAAAATAATAAATGTCGCTGATGCGACAGGCCACCTCATCAAGCTTGCACTCAAAAACGATCTTTCCATAGTTTCTCTTCACACGAATTACGATATAGCAGACAACGGTATCAACGATCTACTTGCCGAGCATATTGGCTTGAAATCCTGTATCCCCCTCAGAATCACGGGTTGCGAGGAGCTTGTCAAACTTATCGTGTTTGTCCCGATGGGTCATGAGGAAAAGGTCACGGAAGCGCTTTTTCAGTTCAGCGGCTTTATCGGAAATTACAGCGACTGTTCATTTCAGTCATCCGGAACCGGGACTTTTAAGCCTCTTGCTGGAGCCGATCCTTTTATCGGTAAAGTGGGGTCTCGCGAATATACGGAAGAAACAAGGATCGAGGTGCTGCTGCGCAAGGATGATGTGCCGGTGGCCATTGAGGCTATGGCAAGGGCTCATCCTTATGAGGAGCCTGCCTATGATTTGTATCCCCTGATCAACAAAGGCCGAAGCAGAGGTCTGGGAAGGGTTGGAGAGCTGGAAACGGGGATCGCCCTTGAGACACTGGCTGCGCGGATTAAAGCAGGATTTTTCCTCGGTGGTTTGAGAATAGTGGGAGACGGAGCTCGGATAGTCAACAGGGTGGCAGTCTGTGGCGGCGGAGGAGCTTCCCTTCTCAGGGATGCCGGCAGGCATGCTGTCGATGTTCTGGTTACCGGCGATGTGAAGTATCATGATGCGAGAGATGCGCAGATGCTCGGGCTGGCCCTTATTGATATGGGCCACTTTGCGTCTGAGAAAGTTATGATAAAGGGGATGGCGTCAGCGCTCGCCGGTGAGTTCGCCGAGAGGGGATTCACTGTTGAGATTCTGCCTTGTGAAACGGAGACGGATCCGTTCGTTTTTTTGTAAGCCATTTGGTTAAACGGAGTATATTTTCTGGAGGAAGGAGGCAGGTTTTGGGCTACAATATGAAAGTGCTTGAAAAGTTGCAGCAAATCGACCATGGGCTGGATGCCTGGTGTGGTGAAAAGGAAGGGTTTCTGAGGGAAATTGCGGTTTTGCAGGAAAGGCTGGAGGCTGTCCACGGTGCAGTTTCAGCAAAGCAGAATGAAGTGAATGAGGTGGAGCAGGAGAAGAAGGTTCTGGAGGAAAACCTGGCGGAGGAATCGGATAATATTGCCAGGTCTGAGGTTCGTCTGAAGGATATCAAGACACAGAAGGAATACCAGGCGGTATCCAAGGAGATATCGGCAGCCAAGAAAATCATTGCTGAATTGGAGGAGCAGTCCCTTCAAAAAGTCATCCGGATCGATGAATTGAAAGCGGAAATCGAAACAGTGCAGGAAAACCTGAAGTTGCTCGAGGAAAATACCGCTTCCCAGACTTCCGAGATCCAGGGGAAAATTGAAAAGTTGGAAGCCAGTATAGGTGTTGACATGGCCGAAAGGGAAATGATGGTCAAGAGTCTTCATCCCTCTCTTTTGAACCGATATACCAAGCTCCGCGAAAAACGCCAGGGCTTGGCGGTCGTTGAGGCCAGGAATGGTTCATGTCTTGGGTGTAACATGAATCTACCCCCCCAGGTGTTTAACAATCTTTTCCATGCTGAAGATCTCATTGCCTGTCCCCACTGCCAGAGACTTTTGTTTTTGCGTCAGCAGGATAATGATATAAATTAGATAGAGCTTGGTCGAAGAAGACAAGATGGTCGCTGCCTGTTGATAAGGGAGAGGAAAGTCCGGGCTCCGCAGGGCATGGTGCTGGATAACGTCCAGCGGGGGTGACCCCAGGGAAAGTGCCACAGAGAGAAGACCGCCCGTCACAGCCTTGGCGAAGACGGGTAAGGGTGAAAGGGTGAGGTAAGAGCTCACCAGGTTCGGCGGTGACGTCGGATGCTAGGTAAACCCCACCAGGAGCAAGGCCGAATAGGGAAGCTTTAAGGACGGCCCGTCCGTGCTTCCGGGTTGGCTGCTTGAGGCTGCGGGTAACTGCAGCCCTAGAGGAATGGCCATCACTCGCATGGTCTGGTAACCGGCCGCGGGAACAGAACCCGGCTTATTGTCTTCTTCGACCAAAATATATTGCAGAGTATTGACATAATGAAATACCTTGGTGATGCTGAAGCCTGGGAGGCGGCTGTTGACGCCGTCAAAGGCGAATTTGCAGCTTTGCCCGCCCAGTTGCGGGAAAAAGTCAGGGATCTATCCGCCGTTATAAAAGAACAGAAAACGGCTCTCCATGAGTTAACGAGATCGGTTGACGGAGAGGCCGTCTGTGAGATTTGTCATGGAGGATGCTGCGAGACCGGCAAATATCATTTTACGGCGACGGACCTTCTGGCCTATCTTTTCGACGGTAAACAGCTGTTCACTCCGGACTTCAGGAACGGACGCTGCCCTTTTCTGGCGAAGTCCGGCTGTATGATGGAAGCGGAATATCGTCCTTTCAATTGTATTACCTTTAATTGTGAACGCATCGAACTGCTTCTCCGGCAAGCGGATGTTGACAAATTCTATGAATTGGAAAAAGGACTTCGTGTCCAATATGCGCTGATGGAGAGAATGTTCGGTAATACGTTTGCATATGGCCTGTTGGCGAACTTCGAAAGGAATGGGAAAAACGACGGAATTCTTTTTCAGTAAAGGGCTCTGTGCGGCGCATCCGGAGGCTGGAATGGCAACCACATGCAATGATTTGGTATTGGTCTATATCGACGATAAAACGGCCTTTTATGCGAGAATCGAAGATATTTCCCCGGATGTAAAACCGGGCTGGTGGCAGGTAAAGCTACTTGTTTTGACACATCCGTGTCAGATATATACGTGGATACTCGAAGAAAGCCAGATAAACGGTGCCCCATTTACAATGGGTGGCACTCCGGTAAAGCTTGAAAAGGTCATATCTCCTCTTGTTCGGGAGGAGAATGAAGCGAAGTCACAAACCGAGAAAAATGCAGAAGAGGCAAAAAAGGGAGGCTGTAAGGTAGTTGCATTCCCGGATAGAAAGAAGGGTGATTGATCCAAGGCCCTTGTCCTGTCATTGATTCGTACTTATTATCTCTTTCCTGATATTACCCGCACATGTTTTCAACCCTTCCCCTATTGATTCAGAGATAATGTAGTCTGCCGTATTTCTTTTGCTATTCAATCGCAGCCCAGGTCATTCCGTGACACGGAATGAACCGTCCGACCCTTCCCGTGAACTTGATCATTTCCGTTTTAAATGCAGAAAACCCGGATTCTGCAGGACAATTTTGAATGTTTCCTAGGGGGTCCACAGTAGAACCTCTTGTAATGATTGGAATTTTTTTATTGTGTTGCCAGGGTGTCTTCGCGGGAGTTTGCGAGGTTCTTAACTCCTTAATAAATCTTGGAAAAATTTGCTTTTTTCGACAGAGTTTTGCCTTGACAACGCCCATGCTGCCTTGTATAGTTTGACCACAAAGTGGTATAAAGTGGTATAAAGTGGCAGGGGATCCCATGTTTAGGGGAATTTATCAGAATACAATTGACGTAAAGGGGCGGACGAGCCTGCCGGCCAGATTCCGGGAAATTCTCGCGGAAAGCTTCGGTGATGAGAGGTTCATCATTACAAACTCCTTTCCGGTGAATCTTGGTGATGATGGTTTATGTCGCGGTCTGACCGTGTATCCATACAATGAGTGGTTGGCCATTGAAGAAAAGATTGATAAAGGGGTCGGTATGACCGCTACTGAACTTAACAGCATCAAGCGATTGATAGTAGCTCCGGCCACGGAATCTACCGCCGACAGGCAAGGACGGATTCTGCTTCCGGCGAACCTGAGATCGTATGCCGCCCTCGAGCGTGATATTGTCTTCGTCGGGATGCGGAAAAAAATAGAAATCTGGGATCTTGAAGCCTGGAACAAGGTCTTTGGTCAGGCCGAGAAGGATATTCCCAGCGGCACCCTGGCCACGGCCGAATTGGGTCTCTAGCCGTGGATTTTCACCATGTCCCGGTCATGCCGGACGAAGTAATCCGCTACCTTGCGCCCAAGGCTGGAGGAATATATGTGGACGGCACGGTCGGAGGTGGAGGGCATTCCAGGCGGATTCTCGAAGTATCAGGGCCCGACGGTGTCGTGCTGGGATTTGACCGTGACGAGGAGGCGATCAGGGTTGCCTCCGAAAGGCTGGCCCCGTTCGGTAACAGATTCAGGCTGTTCCACAAGAATTTTGCCGAGCTTGAAGGATCCCTGGCAGAACTCGGAATTGACCATATAGACGGTATGTTGCTTGACCTGGGAGTTTCATCGCATCAGCTGGACAAGCAGGAAAGAGGTTTCAGCTTTCAGCAGGAAGCTCCCCTGGATATGAGGATGGATATGTGCTCGGGAGAAACCGCCGGATCTCTTGTCAACAGTCTGTCCGAGAAGGATCTGGCCGGAATTATCAGGGATTATGGTGAGGAGCGCTGGGCGGTCCGCATAGCAAAACGTATAGTTGAGGCAAGGGAGCGGGCTCCCGTCGAGACGACACTGCAGCTGGTGGACATCATAAAAGGTGCGATTCCACGGGCAAAATGGGAAGATCGACTTCATCCCGCCACCAGGACCTTCCAGGCCCTCCGCATTGCAGTGAACCATGAGCTTGAGAGCCTCGAGAAAGGGCTGGCGGCAGGCATCGAATGTCTCGAAAAAGGGGGGAGAGTGGTCGTTATTTCCTTTCACTCTCTTGAGGACAGGATTGCGAAAAACACTTTCCGGGAATTCGCCAGGGGGTGTACTTGTCCGAAGAAAGCTCCCATATGCGTCTGCGGGAAAACCCCGCTGTTGAAAATAATAACCGGGAAACCAATTCTTCCCGGAAGTGATGAAATTCTGGCAAATCCCAGGTCGCGCAGCGCAAAGCTGAGGGTTGCTGAAAAACTTTAGTCTCGAGAGGAGTCTCCATGTTAACGGCCAGAACCACATTCAGCAAGGCAGCCACTCCCAAGAAGCTTGAGTTGGCTGTTTCTCAGCGATGGGATCTTTTCCCGTACCTGATCATCTTTACCATATTGCTGATGCTGGTTTCGCTCTTCCATGTGTGGTCGCGGGTAAGGGTCGTCGATCTGGGCCTCCAGATTACCGAGGCAAGCAGGACCATGAAAGAGTGCCAGCAGGAAAAAAGCAGGCTTCGACTGGAAGTGGCGTCTCTCAAGAATCCGGCACGTATTGAGTTGGTGGCCAAGCAGGACCTCGGGATGGCGCTGCCGACGGATCAGCAGGTGATAGTCATAAAATGAGAGACAAGAAGGAGAAATGGGCCAGAGTCCGCATTCGTATCATTGGGTCCTTTTTCGCCGTATTTTTTGCCATAGTCGGAGTGCGTGCGTTTTACCTTCAAATTATAAAAGAGGATGAATGGATAAAGCGTGCGGAGAGGCAGCACCGGAAAGTGGTGCCGCTGACACCGGCCCGGGGCACCATTTATGACAGCACAGGCTCTTCCATGGCAGTGTCCATTGAAATGGATTCCTGTTTTGCTGAGCCCGACAGAATCCAAAATGTCGGATACGCAGCGTCAAAACTCTCACCGTTTCTGCTGATTGCAAAGGAGCAGTTGGCCAAGAAACTCAACAGCAACAAGCATTTTGTCTGGTTGCAGCGCCATATGACACCGGACCTTGTACGCAAAATCAGGGACCTTGATATTGACGGTATCGGTTTTGTCAAGGAAACGAAAAGGTTTTATCCAAACTCGGAAGTCGCTGCCCATGTAATAGGGTTTACCGGACGCGATCCTGAAGGTCTCGAAGGCGTTGAACTCAAATTCAACTCTTTGATACTTGGGAGTACCGGCTATCTGGTGACGGAGCGTGATGCGCTGGGACGCGATATAGGAGTGAACAGGCAAATTGTCACGAAGTCGTCCAAGGGCGCCAACGTTGTCCTGACCCTGGATAAGAACATTCAGTACATCGCTGAAAAAGAGCTTGCCAAGGCGGTGACCGATAGCAGGGCCAGCACAGGCATGGCACTAGTCATGGAACCGCAGACCGGCAAGATTCTGGCCATGGCAAACTATCCGAATTTCAACCCGAACTCCTTTCGCCAATATCCTGTCCAAAGTCTTAGGAACAGGGTTGTTGCCGACAGCTTCGAACCGGGCTCCACTCTTAAGGTTTTTCTAATAGCGGCTGCTCTCGAGGAAAAAATTGTAAGCCCCAATGACAACTTCAAGTGCGAAAACGGAAGTTATTCAATCGGCGGCAGAACCATACACGATACCCACAAATACGGAACACTCAAGGTTTCGGAAATTCTCAAGTACTCCAGCAATATCGGGTCGGCGAAAATCGGAAGCAGGCTCGGTCAGCAAAGGCTTTACAGTTATCTGAAAAATTTTGGATTCGGAACAATAAGCGGGATCGAACTCCCCGGTGAAGCACCAGGACTTCTCAGGGAGAGAAGCCAGTGGTACGGTATCGACCTTGCCACCATTTCC
>DATEVI010000063.1:0-3211 GCA_035281865.1 Geobacteraceae bacterium
GGATCCATCCATACATCATAATGCTCCGGAGTCGTGACTCCCGGGTCTAAATCGCCCGAGTGATCCGTGAAGGTGAACCAATCCATTCCGTTGGCTTTGTCCAAGATACTCGCAACCGCCAGCGGCGTTCCATATTCTATAAGGTTAGTCGTCAGGTCGGAGTGGAAGTGAGTGTCGCCTGCGTACCATTGATAATTCTCAGGCGTCAGGTTATCCCAGGTTGGCTTGGAGTCCACAAGTTGTACGGCTGTGTTTACGATAGCTGTTTTCGCTACATCCGACCACTTGTAACTATAGCTGACCTCAATCGGCAGGTATCCGCCCTTCAAAAGATCGGGATTATTGTAAGCTCCGGAATCAATGTAGCCGATTGTGTACCACCAACCTGCATCGTTGGTGATCAATACATCATTGAAGTCAATGCTCAGAACGGTAGACTGCAAACCAGTTGCGGGACCAATTTTAACCGTGGCAGTGTCCAATTTCATCTCATAGGATGTGTCTTTCTTGTACGCAAACACTACCGGCAGGTTTGATCCTTTCTGGAACTGCCAGGGCGCGATGACCATGAAGCCGTCTTTGTATGCCGGACCTGGATCCTCGCTGGGCAGCTCCACACCATAAGGCATGGTACGTTCATCCATGATATATTCAACTTTTTGCGTGTTGTTCGGCGCATAACGGAGGGACAATGTAAAGTCTGCCGATCCGTGCTCCAGCAACTTCGGAAAAACACCAGAGTTGACAGTCACCCATTGAGGGTCATCTACCGCTCCATTCACCGCGAAGATGCTGCTGGTCAGCAACTCATGACCCTCTTCATACACCTTCACATAGTAGTCTCCGGAAACGTTTGAGTTCACGTCAAACTTGATTCGGAACGACTGCGCATATCCGTCCCCATCGATATCCACACTGTTCACTAACTGTACATCCGCAAACTCAGGCTGAAAGTCGGTTACAGGCTCTATCCCCGAGTAGAGACTGAGTTGAGACTCTTTAATAGTGCCGTCGGAATTCAGACCCGTAACCTTCGAAACGATGCCGGAATCCGTGCCTGAAACGTTGAAAACCACCTTCGAAGAAATGTCATCGGTCGAAAAAATGCCGTCAGTGACGATGCGGTCATATCCGCCAAGTCCGCCATCAATGGCGCCACTTATGCTTCCACCGGGCTTAAATGTAAAAGTGTCCCTGTTGTCAGCGGCGCCCGTAAGTTTTTCAATGCCTGAGAACGTAATGCCGCCGTCTGCAGTACCGCTGTCCTTGCCGGTAATGTTCCAGTTCTCGTTGGGTCTGCCGGTGATTATAAGAATGTCGTTGCCGCCGCCGGTAATCGATTCGTCGTTAATGCGTATTGAATCGTCGAAAATAATGCCGCCGGAGACTTCAAACAGGGAGCTGAAATCGACGGTAAGCTTGTCGTCTCCGGAGGAACCGTAGATCTTGACGGCGCTCGTGTCGCTCAGGTCCTGTTCGGCCACGGTTGTGGGGGTGGAGGTGGCGTTGTCGATGAGTTGGAGCTTATGAGTGGGGTCATCATAACGGAGGGTGAGGTCGAAAGCAGCAGTGCCGGCATAGGCAAAGTCGGAGGAGAGCAACACCCGCGGCTCCAGGGCCTCGAAGAGGACCTTGCGGGAAGCCGACGGCTTTTTACCGTTCCCGTTGCCGTTCTTTTTGTGCCGGCCGTTTCCTTTCATGTTCGACTTGAAGAACGGATTCCGCAAGCTTTTCACATTAGCCATGGCTTCTCTCCGGATTTAATCTTTATAAACCTTTGAATGATGATTTCTGAAAATCAAATGACCGTATCAGCGACATAAAAAAACAAAAAAGCCGAGCAGCCAAGAGGATTCATCCTCCCTCGGCGGCTCGGCTGTCTTCTTTAAATTGAAGACCCGTGGCTTTCCGTCCTCTCCTCACGAAGAGTTAGGCTTTATCGAGAGAAAACCTTGCTGAATTTCCAGGGCACAGCAATTCTCTGCGTCGTCGGTGTGTTCTGAACTGTTTGAAAAAAAACTAAGACACGATCAGCTGCAAAAACACACTTAATGAAGCGCATCGTTAGACACCGATACTACTTAACTCCAGGAAAGACTACTGATTGATCTCGAAATATCGCAAGTCTTCCTTAAAAAATGACACTGCGGATTTTTTAATGTAGGGCAAAGAATATAGGAAAAAAATTTTACTGTCAACTTGAAATTTTTTCGTCAAAACCTTTATTAGTTAAAATATTATAATACTAAAGCATGCCATGGTTCGTTTGATTAGTTCCCTCACTGTCTTCATGCGGAAGCGAGGACTCATCGCAAAAAAAACCATGCCTCCGGTGATGTCCCGCAGAGGCATGGTCGACAGCCGACCGACGATATCGCCTACTCCGCCGGACCGATGTTCAACTGGCCGAACCGGCTCTCGTACTGGCCCAGGACGTTTTCGAGCAGCTTTTGCAGCCGCTTCGCCGCAAAGGGGCTCAGGATGATGCGGTCCGTGACTTTCACGGTCACTTCCTTCTGGCCCGTATACAGGGTCTGGTTCGTGCCGAACAACAAGGCAACTTCCTCACGCGTGCCCGTGACGTTGCACACGTTCGCATACGATGTGCCCATGCTCGAGTCGTCCCACTTCACAACGGGGACCGTGGTACCGGTGCTTGCTGTGGCGCCGGCGCTTGCTGCAGATGGTGCGGCTTCTCTTTCTTTTGCCATGCGAAATGTCCTCCTTTGAAATAGAAAATAACAATTGGATTGTTTGCCGAAGGGATAGGCGGACGCGATTATAGCACGACGACAAGCCTGGGTGCAACAATAATAGTTATAAATATCATTATGAGGGCGCCTGTCCGCCCATTCCGGTATTTACATTACTCCGGAGAATATGGTAGTATGATACGCTTTTGATATGGTAGTGTAGGAAGCGCAATCTCATAGCGTATGTACCATGAGAGGTCATGTCGATGAAATTTCGGCTCGCTGTCGTTTACGGAGCACTCTTTCTTTCCGTCTTGGCGCCCCGGGCTGCCGGAGCTGGAGAAACGTTAGACATCATGCAGGATTGCATGATCCAGCCCTCCTCCGTTGTCAATGTGGGAAGTGAGGTTACCGGCATCATAGAAGAGCTGTTGGTTGATCGGGGCGACTATGTGAAAAAAGGCCAAATTATTGTAAAACTCAACTCGGGGGTCGAACAAGCGACCATGGAGTCCCGG
>DATEVI010000064.1:0-12313 GCA_035281865.1 Geobacteraceae bacterium
ACAGCCGGAGAAACGGGGCGCGCCTCCCGTTTTCGGATTATTCATTTTCTTCCTTGTTGCGTGTGTTTTCCTGGGCGCCATATCCAAGCTGCTCGGAGGGTTGGCTGGGGCTGTCGGTCTTCCTCTCATCGCATCGCTCACCTTTCCGGGGCTTGCGGCTCTGGTTCTCATTGTTATTGCAGTCATAGGTTTTCTGGTCGGCCTGTTTGTCACCTTTCTTTTTGGGGGCGGAGGAGGGTTCGGCCGCTCTGGAGGTGGCCCTTTTCTGGGCGGAGGGTTCGGCGGCGGTTCATATGGTGGTTCCGGCGGAGGATTTTCCGGCGGTGGCGGCGGTTTCGGAGGCGGCGGTGCTTCTGGAGACTGGTGACGAGCGCACTATCTTGCGGGACAAAGGACCGGAGTATGAAACGAATGCGGGCGGAACATTTTTTTACTGATGCCGAAAAAGAAAAAATACGGAACGCTGTAGAGAGCGTTGAAGCAACCACATCCGGCGAGATTGCCACAATGGTGGTCGACCGCAGCGACAGCTACCGGGAAGCCGAAATTCTCGGGGCAGTCCTTACAGCCGGTCTTATTGCGCTGATTGTTGAGGTATTACTTGAATATATTGTCGTAACTTCCGGCATTCGCGAGTGGAGTGACATCAGTCACCAAAGCACACAGATTTTCCTTCACGGCATCTCCGTCTGGACATACATACCCATGGTCTTCCTTCTGTTTTTTCCATCCAGATATTTGTACAGAAAATTTCCGACACTTAAACTTCCTCTCGTGGGCAGGAGGAGAGTTGAAGAAGCGGTGAGGGAGAGGGCTGTAAGGGCATTCTTCGAAAAAGAGCTGTACAGGACCCGTGAAGAAACCGGAGTTCTCATATTCATTTCTATCCTGGAGCACAAGGTCTGGATACTGGGTGACAGGGGGATAGACCGGAAAATTCCCGTAACACTCTGGCGGGAGTTCGCCCATGAACTGTCGGTCGGGCTCCATGAGAAGCGGGCTTGTGAGACCCTGTGCGACATCATCGGCAAGATGGGCAGAGAGCTTGCCCAGTATTTTCCCAGAAGGGCGGACGATGCAAATGAGTTGAGCGACAAATTGATTCATTGAAAGGATGATGAAGCTACACAACCCTAAGTCACTGCAAGCGAAATATGCCCGGTTTTCCGGAATTCACCCAACCTGCAACTGTGAACAATTCACAATCCCCAACATTATCTCAATACATATTCCTTTCTATCCCGTCATATAGCTGTTCAGAACTTGATCAAAATCGATAACCGGCTGAAAATATTAATAATTAACTGATTTACGGCCATGCGTGTTCAAGTTTTAAACATGTAATGACATATCCATGACTTTGTCAGTAAATTGTAAAAAGATCATAATGTTCAACAAAATTGACATGTTGTAAAAATGACGTGTCAAAATTTTGTTTTGGTACCGGAGTTGCTTTAATAAGTTCAGTAATTATTCACGGGATTATCAGCCGTACAAGTGTAATTAGCTGAAATTACTGTTTGTTGAGGAAATTGAGGAAGTGTAGCGACGCTTAAGCCTGAACCATCATGTGAAACCTTTGCACAGTATCATCTGTTACGAATGACATTGCAGTTAAAAAAGGGAGGGCAGTCATGGGAAAAGGGAGAATTTTGGTAACTGATGACGACAAGCAGACGAGAGAATTGATTGCCACCTTCCTGGGATATAAGGGATATGAGGTTTTGCAAGCCGGTGACGGCATGGAGGCGTTTGAAAAAATTGAGGCGAATGATGTTGACCTCGTGATTACGGACCTCATGATGCCGAGAGTAAACGGACTGGAATTCATGAAAAAGGTGAAGGCCGTTTATCCTGAAGTCGTGACGATTGTTTACAGCGCCTTTGGCAATTCAGAAATGGCGGCGAATCTGCTGAAGGCTGGGGCATTCTTCTATCTGGAGAAACCTTTTGATCTGGAAGAGCTCGAACAGCTGGTGAGCCGTGGTCTGGAGCACCGGTCTCTTCAGAGCCGGAGTTATAGAAAAAATCCATGTGTCAAGAATCGCAGTCTCATAAATATCATTGGTGAAAGCCCAAAGATGCTGGCCCTTTTTGAGCTGATTGAAAAAGTGGCGGAATCCGACTCAACCGTTCTGATCCAGGGGGAATCCGGTACCGGCAAGGAACTGGTTGCCAAGGCAATCCACGAACTGAGTGACCGTAAAAACAGAAATTTTGTGGCAGTAAATTGCGGTGCTATACCGGATGAGCTTCTGGAAAGCGAATTGTTCGGTCATGTGAAGGGATCATTTACCGGCGCGACGGCTACACGTGTCGGCCGTTTTGAAATGGCTGACAAAGGTACGTTGTTCCTCGACGAGATCGGTGACATGAAATCGAACCTGCAGGTGAAGCTTCTGCGTGTACTGCAAAGCAGGGAGCTTGAGCCGGTAGGTGCAACACGCTCAAAAAAAATAGATGTAAGGATCATTGCGGCAACGCATCAGAACCTGGAAAAGCTCGTAGAAGAGAGAAGTTTCAGGGAGGACCTGTTTTACAGGCTCTCGGTCATTCCCATCCTTATCCCTCCCCTGCGGGAACGCAGGGAAGATATTCCGCTCCTGATCGGCAATTTCACGGAAAAGTTCAATAGGGAGAAGAGAAGAAATGTGACCGGTTTTGCCAAGGATGCGATGGAGATGCTGTGTAATTATTCCTGGCCGGGCAATGTCAGAGAGCTGGAAAATCTGGTCGAGCGGATGGTCATTATAAAGGGAAGCGGAGCAATTACGGCTCAAGACCTCCCGGAAAAATACCGTGACAAGAAAGCAAAACCTGCTCTGGAAACAGTGCCTCTGCCCAGTAATGGAATCTGTCTTGCCAGTGCCGTGGAGGAATTTGAAAACAGACTGATCATGCAGGCGTTGGAGAAGACGGGAGGGAACAAGAAAGAGGCGGCGATTCTGCTAAACCTGAAACGGACAACATTCATCGAAAAGCTGAAAAAGAAGAGACTTTTCACCGGTGATTTGGTACTGGCGCATTAGCGGAGAGTGTCATGTCCATTGATGCAATAACGGCTAATACGTTCGTTAAACCCAACCTGCATGAGGTCGGGACAGGAACCGAAGGCAATAGAGGTGCGGACAGGGAATTCGGCAGGATCTTTGCGGCAAGCCTTAGCAGCGTTAAGAGCGAAAATATCCGGATAGATAAAGATAAAGCGGCCACCGTGGCTGAACTCATTCAGCTTGAGATGATGCGAAATTCCCTGACTCTGGGTGAAGATAATGCAGAACCCCCGCAAGGAAAAGTCGCGCGGACGCTGAGCCTGTTTATGAATAGTATGAGTGAATGCGGAACCTGCAGCGCTGCCGCCGGTAAGGTGGAGGAGGAGCAGGGACATGTCGATGTACAGACCGAAGAACGGGGAACTGAAGGGATCGATACGGTCATAAACAGGGCCTCAAGACGGTATGGCATAGATGCGGGGTTGATAAAAGCCGTTATAAGAGCGGAAAGTAATTTCAATCCCCGTGCGGTATCTTCCGCCGGCGCGGAAGGTTTGATGCAGCTCATGCCTGCGACGGCACGTGGACTTGGTGTAAGCAATTCTTTTGACCCCGAACAGAATGTAATGGCAGGTACCAGGTTTCTGAAAGACATGCTCGTCAGGTATGACGGAGACCTGAACTCGGCACTTGCCGCCTACAATTGGGGTCCCGGTAACGTTGATAAAAGGACCGGGACTCTCCCCAGGGAGACGCGGGAATATCTGATAAAAGTTAAGGAATATTATGCCGAATATACAAGCTGATACATTTACATAGTTCATGTATCAGTTAAACTGTGTCGTCAAGAAGGCCCCGGAATTTTCCCGGGGCTTTTTTTCTTTTGGCGAACAGATCCCATGCGATTTTGCCATGCCGTCAGAGTAGGTTATAATCTAGACGAGTTGTTTACCTACTTGCAGTTTTCAAGAGAAAAGGAGTAGTCAATGGCTGAAACACGGAAAACAGTAGGCATTCTGACGGGAGGAGGTGACGTCCCCGGACTTAACCCGGCACTGAAAACTCTTGTCAACCGGGCTGTCGATAACGGATATCGTGTGCTGGGAATTAGACGGGGGTGGGATGGGTTGCTCAGCTTTAATTGCGAGGATCCCGGATCCTTTGAAAGAAACATAATGGTTCTTGACCGCCAGGCGGTCCGGACGGTTGATCGCACCGGGGGCACATTTCTGCATACAAGCCGGACAAATCCGGCCAATGTCAATGATGCGGATATGCCGGCATTTCTGACCGGTTTTGACCATGAAGTCTCCGAGAAAGGCAGGCATGATTTCACACGGCACATACTGGCGAATCTGGAGCATCTCGGTATCGATGCCCTGATTCCCATCGGTGGCGACGATACCCTCAGTTATGCCGAGCGCCTACATCGCGAAGGGTTTCCCGTTGTCGCCATACCGAAAACCATGGACAACGACGTTTATGGAACCGACTACTGTATCGGTTTTTCAACTGCCGTAACGCGGAGCGTGAATTTCATCCACAACCTGCGAACCAGTGCAGGTTCCCATGAGCGCATAGCAGTTATAGAACTGTTCGGCCGAAATTCGGGGGAAACCTCATTGATTTCCGCATACCTGTCGGGAGTTGACCGCGCTCTCATATCCGAGGTGCCATTTGATGTGGAAAAGCTTTCGAGAATGCTCGTTGAAGACAAGAAAAGCAACCCCAGCAACTATGCCATGGTTACCATATCGGAAGGCGCTTCGATGATCGGCGGGCAGATCGTTGAATATGGACAGGAGGACGCCTACGGTCACAGGAAGCTGGGCGGCACGGGGATGGTGTTGAGCGAAGCGGTAAAACGTCTGACCGGCTCCCATATCATCTATCAGCAGCTTTCCTATCTGATGCGATCAGGCGCCCCGGATTCTCTTGATCTGATGGTTGCGTTCAATTATGCCAATATGGCGATGGATCTCATTGCCGAGGGGATGTCGGGCAGAATGGTTGCGCTTCAGGGCGGCAAGTATACTCATATTCCTATCAGCACGATCATGCACGGGCAGAAGCGTGTCGATGTGGTGGAGCTTTACGATACCGACCAGTACCGTCCGAAGGTCCGTCAGGTACTTGGAAAACCGATGTTTTTGTATTAAGAGACTCGGCGTATTGGTTTTTATCGAGGCCCTGAGGCTTTTAGTGGCAAATGCGGCGCGCACCATGCCTGTGTCTTGATTCACTTTTGCTCTGTCTGTGTTGGCAATTCGTGTCACAATGGGCTTCCCTCCTGGAATGGCCACATATCTTGTCCTACTTTTTTATTCTCATTATTGAAATATTTTGCTATAAAGAAGTCAGTTGTTTTCTCTGTATTTTTTCCTTCACACCACCTGCCTGCCCGCATTAAAATCGGGACCAATAAAATCCGGGGTGTTTTCACAGCGGGAAAAGCTTTTCGCAAATATTCCCCTTTACGGAACGAGGTTTCACAAAACGATGCCCATAGCAAAAATTGAAGCAGCAATCGAAGACATTAAGAATGGAAAAATGGTCATCCTCGTTGACGATGAAGATCGTGAAAACGAGGGAGATCTTGCCATGGCGGCGGAAATGGTGACACCGGAGGCCATCAACTTCATGGCCAAATACGGCCGGGGTTTGATCTGTCTTACCTTGACGGAGCAGCACTGTGATCAGTTACGGCTCCAGCCCATGGTTTCGAACAACACGTCTCCGTACAACACCGCCTTTACTGTTTCCATAGAGGCCAAGAAGGGGGTTACCACCGGCATATCGGCCGCCGACAGAGCTCATACCGTACGGACAGCCGTAGCGGATGATGCCAGGCCCGAAGATCTGGTCCGGCCCGGTCATATCTTTCCTCTCAGGGCCCGAACCGGCGGGGTTCCCGTTCGAACCGGACAAACCGAGGGTTCAGTTGATCTGTCGAGGCTTGCCGGCCTGAAGCCGGCCGGTGTGATTTGCGAGATCATGAACGAAGACGGAACCATGGCAAGAATGCCTGAACTGCAGAAATTTGCCAGGCAGCACAGCCTTAAAATATGTACCATTGCCGACCTCGTTGCATACCGGATGAGGAAAGAGTCGCTCGTCAGGCTGGCCACGGAGGCGCTGCTGCCGACGAGGTACGGCGATTTCAAGGCGATTGCCTTCGATAATGACGTGGACCAGTTTGAGCATCTTGCCCTGGTCAAGGGTGACGTTCAGGGTGACGCCCCGATACTTGTGCGGGTTCATTCGGAGTGTCTGACCGGAGACGTGTTCGGCAGCTGTCGATGCGACTGTGGCGACCAGTTGCAGCGCACAATGAAAATGATAGAAGAGGAAGGCAAGGGCGTTATCCTTTACATGCGCCAGGAGGGGCGTGGCATCGGTCTCACAAACAAGCTGAGAGCTTATGCCCTGCAGGACGAAGGGAAAGATACCGTAGAAGCGAACCTGGAGCTCGGCTTCAAGGCCGACATGCGCGATTATGGCATCGGGGCGCAGATACTTGTCAATCTTGGAGTGAAAAAAATCCGCCTCATAACCAATAACCCGAAAAAAATGGTTGGCCTGGAAGGCTACGGAATAGACATTGTCGAGCGCGTGCCCGTGGAGATAGAACCCACTGTCTGCAATCTTAAATATCTGCAGACCAAGCGGGAAAAACTGGGACACCTGCTGGAAAATCTGTAGGCGGACATGGAATTAGTGTTTCGCATTTCCCTGTAGCCTGTATGGCTCAGGCGGTGGAACCGACTATATTAATTGGAGAGAGATCATGCCTAAATTCTTTGAAGGCCACCTGGATGCAAAGGGGCTTACATTCGGCATTCTGGTGAGCCGATTTAACAGTTTCATATGCGAACGCCTCCTCGAAGGAGCAATAGATGCCCTCGTCAGACATGGAGCCGATGATGGATGTATCGATGTCGCCAGAGTGCCAGGTGCATTTGAGATACCGCTGGCTGCCAAAAAAATGGCCGAGACCGGCAAATATCAAGCAATTATATGTCTCGGAGCAGTGATCCGCGGCGCGACCCCGCACTTTGATTATGTTGCCTCAGAAGTTTCCAAGGGGATCGCACATGTATCCCTCGATTCCGGGGTGCCTATAGCGTTCGGCGTTCTGACCACGGACAGCATAGAACAGGCAATCGAGCGTGCAGGAACAAAGGCCGGCAACAAGGGTTTTGAAGCTGCAATGACCGCCATAGAAACCGCAAATCTTTTGAAGGGACTGAAATAGTGGGATCCAGGCGAAGAGGACGTGAACTGGCCCTGCAGATACTGTACGCAATGGACGTAAATCCGTTGGGTCAGCAGCCTTCGCCTGAACAGTTGCTGGAAGAGGAAAGGGTTGATTTCGATGCCCTGGATTTTGCGCAGGAACTTGTGCGGGGCGTTGCGGAAAATCGCGACCTGATCGACCGGACGATCAATGAAAAATCAAAGAACTGGGCTATCCCGCGAATGGCCAAGGTGGATCTGAATATTCTCCGCATGGCAACCTATGAGCTGCTTCTCCGCAGCGAAATACCCAAGAATGTTACAATAAACGAAGCCATAGAAGTGTCGAAAAAGTTCGGCACCGCGGATTCATCGGCATTCATAAACGGTATCCTCGACGAAATAGCTGCCGGCATACCGGAAAAAAACGAATAAATTGTGATGTAGTGCATTTAGCGAAGCGGGAGAGGGGCATATGAAAGAGATAAAAGTGGGATTGCTTGGTTTCGGCACTATCGGTACCGGAGTCGTCAGGCTGTTGAGTCAGAATTCCTCAGTGATAGAGGAAAAGCTGGGAGCAAAACTAGTCCTCAAGCATATAGCCGATAAGGATACCGAGAAGGACCGCGGAGTTCGAATCGATCCCGGGGTTCTTGTTGCCGACGCCGATCAGGTTCTTTCCGATCCTGAAATTTCAATAATCATTGAACTGATCGGGGGATATAAGCCTGCAAAGGAGTTCATCCTTAAGGCCATCGAAAACGGCAAGCATATCGTTACCGCCAACAAGGCCTTGCTGGCCGTTCACGGCGAGGAAATTTACGCGGCTGCCGCGCGTAAAAGGGTGGAGATACGCTATGAGGCCGCGGTGGGCGGCGGGATCCCCGTCTTGTCCGCCATCAAGGGAAATATGGCCGCCAACAAGTTCGGTACGGTTCTCGGCATTCTCAACGGGACATGCAATTATATCCTGACAAAGATGACCCAGGAGGGTGCCGATTTTGCCGATGTCCTCAAAACGGCCCAAGAGCTGGGCTATGCCGAGGCCAATCCGACTTTTGACATCGAGGGGATAGATACCGCCCACAAGCTCTGCATCCTTGTCTCCTTGTGCTTCGGTACACGGGTCGATTTCAAGGATATCTATACGGAGGGCATAAGCTCAATCTCCGCCATGGATATCAACTACGCGCGGGATTTCGGATACAAGATAAAACTCCTCGCCATCGGTAAAAGGGACGGGGAGAGGATAGAGGCGAGGGTCCATCCGACCATGGTACCCGTCAATTATCCACTCGCCGATGTGGACGGCGTCTTCAACGCCATCCGTCTGACCGGTGATTTCGTGGACACGGTGATGTTCTATGGGCGGGGAGCCGGAATGGATCCCACTGCCAGCGCCGTGGTCGGGGACGTTATGGCCATAGCCCGAAACATCATGGTCGGCGTGAGCAGAAGGAGCGCCCCGCTCGGCTTCCTGGACGAGAAAATTGTAAACCTTCCCATCAAGCCGATTGGAGAGACAGTTAGCAAGTATTACTTGCGCTTCAGCGTGTTGGACAAGCCTGGAATCCTGTCCAAGATAGCAGGCGCGCTGGGGGAAACCGGAATCAGCATCGAGTCGATGATCCAACCTGCAAGGGAAGAAGGGGAGGCAGTGCCCATAGTGATCATGACCCACCAGGCAAGGGAAATGGATGTGAGAACGGCCCTGGCGATGATCGACAATCTGGGCATCACCACGGAAAAGACAAACATGATTAGAATCGAAGATAATCTGGAATAGACTTATTATTCAACTGATAGGAAAATGGAAAAGGCGTCCGCAGCATGATCTGCAGGCGCCTTTTTTCTTTCGAAGCCAGAAGTTGTAAATCAGGTAATTCAAGGCTACGGGTTTTCTTTCATCATTCAAAATTCATTTATAAGTACCTCGGATTGACCCTCCCGCGGCATGAGCTCACTGAAATACTGTATTGATGTAAACCGTCTGGATGCGGATGGCGCCACCCTTGAACTGGATCTGCTCACGTATATGAGATATTTGATCCCGTATTTTTCCGCGGTTCCCAGGTTCGTTTCGCTGTCTTCAGCCAGCAGGGTTTTTTCAGGGGAATATGGTATCTTTTTCTGCAGTTTTTCCCAGAATGCGTCATCTTCCTTCGGCAGGCCCACTTCGTGGGCCGAGATAATCCCGTTAAAATAACTGCCCAGCCTGGTTTTGCGCATTTTCAACTCGAGGGTCTTGCTGTGGGCATTGGTCACAAGATACGTCAACTTGCCGCACTGGCGCATAAAGAGAAGAAATTCAACCACGAAGGGGTGTACCTCAATGAGGTGGTCGACTTCCTGTTTGAGAACAGGAATATCAAGGCCAAGCCTTTCCGACCAGTAATCCAGATCTGTCCAGTTAAGGGTGTTTTCCTGGGAACGGAAAAGTCGGTACAGCCGTTCCTTCGCCTTGACGAGAGGAATGCCGTTTTTGAGCGAGTATGTGCCGGGTACGTGTTCCATCCAGAAGTGATCGTCGAAATGACGGTCCAGTAGGGTTCCGTCCATGTCCAGAAGGACGGTGTCGATGCAATTCCAGTCGATTTTCATGGTTTGATATCCAAACGGAAAAGGCCTCAGAGGGCCTTTTCCACTATGAAATTCCTGATTTCAGCGAGGTCGGCGTCTTTAACTTCAAATCGTGACGGCAGACTTTCAATGCCTGCCAGTTTGGCGGGTCTCGGCGGCTCAAGTCCTGTTGCGGCAATTACCGCATCGCCGAACTTTGCCGGGTGGGCTGTTGCGAGACATATTACCGGTGTTTTGTCCGATACCCTGTCAAGGGCTGCCTTTACCCCAACGGCGGTATGCGGGTCAAGGAGATAGCCGGTGTTTTTGTAGAATGAGGCAATGGTCGTCAGGGTTTCCTGCTGGTTCACCGACTGCGAGGAAAAATCAAGGCTGACTGTCTTTCTCTCCTCATCGCTGAATTCCATTCGACCGGTTGCGGCGAAGGCCGCAAAGCTTTCGCACACTCTCGACGGGTTCTCGTCATACAGATAATAGAGGTACCTTTCGAAATTAGATGCTACCTGTATGTCCATGGAAGGGGAAACGGTTGAAACGACCTTGTCGACTGAATAGTCACCATCATTGACGAACCGGGTCAGGATGTTGTTTTCGTTGGTGGCAAGCAGGAGGCTCTTGATGGGGAGCCCCATCCGTTTTGCCACGTACCCGGCGAATATATCACCGAAATTGCCGGTCGGGACGGAAAAGACCGCCTTTTCTGAATGATTCCCGGTCACCCTGAAATACGCGTAAAAGTAGTAAACAACCTGGGCAAGGACTCGCGCCCAGTTTATGGAGTTTACGGCTCCGAGGGCATATTTCTCCTTGAAGGCAAGGTCGTTGAAAAGGGCCTTCACAATGTTCTGGCAGTCGTCGAAGGTGCCCCGAACCGCTATGTTGTGGACATTATCGTCAAGAACGGTGGTCATCTGCAGCGCCTGTACCGGTGACGTCTTGCCGTGCGGATGGAGTATGAATATGGCAACGTTTTCCTTGCCGCGAACTCCGTAAATGGCGGCGCTGCCGGTATCTCCGGAGGTCGCCCCGACAATGTTCATTTTCTGCTTCCGTTCTTTCAGAAGGTATTCGAACAGATTGCCGAGAAGCTGAAGGGCGACGTCTTTGAATGCCAGGGTAGGTCCATGGAAAAGCTCGAGTACGTGCACGTCGTCCTTACTGACAATGGGCGTGATTTCGAGGTGGTCGAATGTCGCATAGGAACGACGAATAAGCTTTTTCAGGTCTTCTGCCGGGATATCGTCGGCATAAAGGGAAATCACTTCGTATGCCAGATCCTGGTACGTCAGTTCCTTCCATGACTCCAGGGTTTTGTTTTCGATGAAGGGTATCCGTTCCGGGAGCAGCAGGCCCCCGTCGGTGGCAAGCCCCATCATGACTGCGTCCTTGAAGCTTACCGGTTCTATGTTTCCTCTGGTGCTGATGTATTTCATGTCCCTATCCTGTTTGATTATTCGGCAGACAGCCTGTTCGTCAGTCTAGCAATATTCGGGACAAAAGGGAAGCTGTTTGCCTAAGTGCGACAGGCTCCCAGCCTTCTCCTGAAGATACATTCATTCCCGGGCCATGGCTCTAGGAATTGATATTGCGAAGTATCGATTGTCTCCTTGCGTCCGATCATCAGGACTCCCCACGGACACAAGCTGTCAGCGAGGCGTTTTGCCGCTTCCAGACGGCGCCTGTCCCGATAATAAGTGAAGGCGAGGTAGCGGCACAGGGTCAGATCGATTTCTGCCGGCAGCGAATCTGTCATGACGTTTCTTTTCTCGAAACGGACCAGTTTCATGACCTTTTCATCAAGCAGCCACATGCCGCCCTTCCGATGAAACCACTTTTCACGGATCGTTACAGGGACTTCACGGAGCGAACCTTCGGCGTACGTTCCCTTGCGCGCCCTTTCCAAGGCGGCTTCGTCGATGTCGGTGGCGAGTATGTCGATGGAATGTCCTGGAAAGAGGGGCTGGAGGTATTCAAGCCAGACGAGAGCCACGGTATATGGTTCTTCGCCGCAGCAACAGCCCGCGCTCCACACGTGCAAGGTCGAATCCCGGGTGTTTTCAGCGATGATGCGGGGCAATACTTCTTCCGCAAGTTTGATCCAGCATGACTTGTCGCGAAAGAACCGGCTGACCGTGACCCGCATGAGATCGGCAAGACCATCCGCTTCTTCGGAGTTTGTGCGCAGAAGATCAAGGTATGAGTCAAGATCATCGACACCGAGTTCCCGCATGCGCCGCTGAACGCGATGTCGGGCCGCACGACGCCGGTATTTGCGCCATTCGAGGCCGAGGAGGGGGCATATTTGTCGCAGGAACCGGTCAAAATTCACTTTGATTCCCTTCGGCAGATTCATCGATGCTCATATTTTCTTCAGTATACATCATGCGGCAAGCCTTTCATCGATAGGCCTTTAATCAACATCTTCCGCCGAGAGTGTTAATCCCCAAAACCGTAGTTGCTCACGCGACGCCGCAACGACGCAACAAAATTCGAATGCATGAAAA
>DATEVI010000065.1:0-2863 GCA_035281865.1 Geobacteraceae bacterium
CGCACGATCCAGAGAGCCCTGAAATCCCTTTTTCTGACCCTTCTGTCCCTGAAAGCATATTTCAGGGCACGGTCGACGGCTTCCGTGGCGCTTCGGAAAAGTTTACTTCGAGCACCCCTGTAACCTTTAGCCAGCTTCAGAACTTTGTTTCTTCTCTGTCTCGCTTTTAAACCTCTTTTTACTCTTGGCATACATATTCTCCTTTTTGTCTGTATTCAACCGGATCCGCAAGGGGAGACGTTTCCTCACGGTTCACGGTGATTCCAGCCGCTAGCCCGTAGCTGCCAGCCGCTTCATTAGATGTATGGTATGAGCTTGGCAATGTTCTTCAGATCAACACCCGCCACTACCGCACTCTTTCTCAGTCTACGCTTCCTTTTGGTGCTTTTGTGTGTAAGTATATGGCTGGTAAAAGCATGGCTTCTCTTTATTTTGCCCGTACCTGTCTTTTTGAAGCGTTTGGCCGCACCCCTGTTTGTTTTGATCTTTGGCATAATTCACTCCATTCCTGTTCATGTAAATACTTTATTTTTTGGGCGCAACAATCATGTACATGCTGCGTCCTTCAAATTTCGGTTTGACTTCCACTACGCATATATCCTGCAGTTCAGTGGCAAATCTATCCAAGGCACTCGCCCCCAGTTCCGCGTGAGTGATTTCCCGTCCTCGAAATATGACAGTTATTTTTGCCTTGTTGCCTTCTTCAAGGAATCGTCTGACATGTTTGATTTTGAACTGAAGGTCATGCTCGTCGGTCTTTGGTCTGACCTTCACTTCTTTCAGCTGTATCTGAATCTGCTTTTTTTTGGCCTCCTGTTGCCGCTTGCTCTGCTGATATTTGTATTTGCCGTAGTCCATGATACGACAAACAGGAGGATTTGCCGTTGGTGACACCTCGACAAGATCCAAATGCTGGCTTTCCGCAAGGGTAAGCGCCTCGTGCAGCGGAAGAATTCCCAACTGCTCGCTGTCAGCTCCGACCACCCTTACCTCTTTGGCTTTGATGGCCTGATTAATGTTGACTGTGGGTTTAGCTATGGTGCCACCTCCTAATGAAAGCTTCGCACTTCACTGTTGATAAATTCTTGAAAATCAATTGGTTTCATTGAAGTCAGGTTTTTGCCGTCTCGGAATCTCGGTGCAACCGTGCCGGTTTCGACTTCTTTATCCCCTATTACCAGCATGTAAGGGATCTTCTGCAATTGGGCCTCACGGATCTTGAAACCAAGTTTCTCGTTCCTGAAATCCTTCTGCACCCTCATTCCAGCCGCACGCAAAGTGTCGTAAACCTCTTGCGCATAATGTATCTGGTTGTCGGTTACTGTAACAATTATAGCCTGAACAGGCGAAAGCCAAACAGGAAAATTCCCCGCATAATGCTCAATAAGTACGCCAATGAAACGCTCAATCGCTCCAAGAACAACACGGTGAACCATCACCGGCCGTTTTTTCTCACCATCGGCGGCGACATAGGTCAGATCGAAACGCTCCGGCAGTGTAAAATCGCACTGGATTGTAGCACACTGCCATCTTCTGTCAAGAGCATCCCGTAGCTTGATATCTATTTTTGGCCCGTAAAAAGCGCCATCGCCCTCGTTTATATCAAACTCCCTGCCGGAATCCTTTAAGGCACCGAGTAACGCGTTGGTGGCCCTTTCCCAGTCTTCATCGGAACCGATCGATTTTTCAGGGCGGGTCGACAGCTCCATTTCGTATTCGAAGCCGAAAATACCCATCACGTCGTTGACAAAAGAAATGACGCCCTTGATTTCGGCATCCAGCTGTTCAGGTGTGCAGAGAATATGTGCGTCATCCTGGGTAAACCCCCGCACGCGCAGCAGGCCGTGCAACACCCCTGCCCTCTCATGGCGGTGCACAGTCCCGAGCTCGAAATATCGTAGCGGCAGATCCCGGTAACTGCGCAGTTGGGATTTATATATCATCATGTGGGACAGACAGTTCATCGGCTTTATTCCGTAGCTCTGTCCTTCCACTTCTGTAAAATACATGTTTTCGCGGTAATTCTCATAATGCCCGGAGCGCTCCCAGAGTTCCTTCTTCAAGATCTGGGGACCAAGCACTATATCGTAATCACGCTTCAGGTGTTCCCTGCGCTCAAAATCCTCAAGGATCGTGCGCAGCATGGCTCCTCTCGGGTGCCAGATTACCAGACCGGCTCCGACTTCGTCGGAAAAAGAGAAAAGGTCCAATTCCCTGCCGAGCTTTCTGTGGTCGCGACGTTTCGCTTCCTCCAGCCTGGCAAGATATGCATCCAGTTCCTTCTTGTCGGCAAATGCGGTTCCGTATATTCTCTGCAGCATCTTGCGGTTCTCATCACCCCGCCAGTAGGCCCCGGCAATGGACGTAAGCTTGAAGGCCTTGCAAAATCCGGTTGACGGGAGATGCGGTCCACGGCACAGGTCAACAAAATCACCCTGCCAGTACAGGGAAACAGTATCCGCACCAAGGTCCTCTATAAGCTCGACCTTGTATTCTTCACCCATATCCCGGAAAAGCTTTATTGCATCATCTTTTTTTAAAACCTGGCGTTCCACCTTCAGGTTGGCCTTGGCCAATTCCTTCATTTTCGTTTCGATTTTTTCAAGGTCTTCAAGACTGAAAGGAGCATCCACATCGAAATCGTAATAGAACCCGTTCTCTATGGCGGGACCGATGGTTACCTTTGCCTTTGGAAAAAGCTGCTTGACGGCTTGGGCCATCAGGTGCGACGTTGAATGACGAATAATCTCGAGCGCTTCCGGACTTTTCTCGGTAATAATTTCGACCTTGGCATCGTTGTGCAGGGCCGCATTAAGATCCACGAGTTGTTCATCCACCTTACCGGCAATGGAGGCCTTGGCAA
>DATEVI010000066.1:0-3336 GCA_035281865.1 Geobacteraceae bacterium
TTCTTTGACCTTCCCTATTTCCCCGTCAAGGCCGTCCAGTTTGTAACCCTTTAGTGTCTTGGCATTGTACAGCATAGTAGCGTCCCATTTTTTGAGTTTCGTTTTTGATCGCTGCTGTCGCATCAGTCTTGCTGATTTGTCTTTGCCATCGACCGACCCGCACTGCGAAGGCAACACAGGCTAGACTGAAAAAAACACCCTGACAACAGTCTTACAAGCGGCAATCTTTCACTTGACAGTCATGAAGGCACTTTCCGAAGAGCCGCATACCTTGCAAGAACCAACCGGTTTTTTTTCTATGGTGTTGCCACAGGATTCGCAGACGTAATAGTCGACGCTCCCTTTTTTGTCTGGATTGTGAAGAGCTTTTTTAAAGAGCTTGCAGTGAACCTCATTAACAGCTCGGGCATAGGTAAAGCACTGCTTGGCAAAGCTCCAGCCGTCATTTTCCGCATCACGTATCATCCCGGGATACAACTCGGAAAATTCAGAGGTCACATTAGCTATAGCCTCCTTCAGATTCTCAGCGGAACTGTCCTTTACCATCCTGGGATCATACCCTCCCGCCTTCCAGAGATCGCATGTTGCGCGTGATGTTTCGCGCAAAGCCATCAACAGTGAATGGGCATGAATATTTTCTGATGCTGAAGCGGCGCGGAACAGATTGGCAACCTGATGATTCCCTTCCAATTCGGCCTCTTCACCACACGCTCTGTAGATTTCACAGTCGCGTGCCTCGGTTTGGTATGTAGTGAGAATATTCGTTTCAGTTTTGGTTTCGCTAAAGCTTTTCATTTTTTCTACCGCCTTTATTTTATTTGGCTCAACTTTCGCAGAAAGCACGACAGTATTCATGTTCTGCTAAGAAGGTACATCGCAACTAACGTGCCGGAGAAAAGCTGCGGTTACTGCGAGTGCAAAAGTTTGATTATGAAGGAGAAAATGGAGAGGGAGAATGCGGGGTGAAGGGAAAACCGTCAGCGGTATCCGTCATATTTAGCATAACTGCCACATATGGCGGACCACGTTGAGGCAAACATTTGTGAAACTTCTCAGGTGACGGGTTATACAGTGGATGTTCCTCATCTTACCGCTCATTATAACCCCTCCCGACCTCCCCTTAATCTAAGGGGAGGAGAAATGCTCCCCCTCTTAAGATAAGAGGGGGCTGGGGGGAGTTATGAAGGTGGCGTGGGAGGTTATGGTCTGACAGACCTGTACAGTTATACCATGTCTTTCATTTATTGCCTGCGGATGCCGTATTTCCGCATCCGGGCGCGAAGAGTACTGGGGTTGAGACCAAGGAGTACCGCCGCCCCGTTTTTCCCCTCAATTCGCCAACCGGTTTTCTGGAGCACCTGGAGGATGTGGTCGTGTTCCAACTCGGCGAGGTCTTTGACATCCTGCGCTACCAGTTCGCCTGTCTTGCGGAAAGTATCGAACCGGTCCAATACCTGCAGCGCGGTCCCCGGGCTGGTGATTACCGCCCGCTCGATGACACTTTCCAACTCCCGCACGTTGCCGGGCCAGTGGTATTCCTGGAGGGTGTTCAGGGTCTCTTTCGACACGGTCTCTATCTTCTTGCCCATTTTCTTGTTGAATTTGGCAACAAAATAATTGACGAGCAGCGGGATGTCTTCCTTGCGCTGCCGCAGTGGCGGGATCGTGATAGGGAAAACATTGAGCCGGTAGAACAGGTCTTCCCGGAACCTGCCGTTGCGGATCTCTTCCTCCAGATTCCGGTTGCTGGCCGCGATGATCCGTACATCGATCTTGATGGTGCGGGGGTTACCCAGGCGCTCGAACTCGCCGTCCTGAATGACCCGGAGCAGCTTGCTTTGCAACTCCAGAGGCATCTCGCCGATTTCGTCGAGGAATATGGTGCCGCCATCGGCGAGCTCGAAGCGCCCTATCTGCCGTGCATCAGCCCCGGTGAACGCACCCTTTTCCCGCCCGAAGAGCTCGCTTTCGATGAGGTTCGCCGGCAGTGCCGTGCAGTTGACCGTTATCATTGGCCGGTCCTTGCGGGAACTCCAGCTGTGGATGGCGCGAGCTATCACTCCCTTGCCGGTGCCGGTCTCGCCAAGGAGAAGAACTGTCGCATCCTGGGGCGCCACCTGCTCGATCCGGAAAAATACATACGCGATGGCATTGCTTTGCCCGATGATCTCGCCGAAGTTGTACTCCCGGGCAACCTCCTGCTGCAGGTAGATGTTCTCGGCATGGAGCCGGTCTTTCAACTGTTTTATTTCCGCAAGCGCACCCTGGAGAGACTCCTCCGCCCCCTTGCGTTCGTCTATTTCCTGCGAGAGCTGCACATTCGCCCTGGTCAGCTCGCCAGTCCGCTCATGTACGGTTAACTCCAAATTGTCATGTGCATTTTGCAGCGCCTCTTCCAACTGGCCGTGAACCGTGCCGTCAACGATCGAGGAAAGGATATAACGGTCTTTACTTTCGGCAGTGTCCACTGTGACGCTCTGAAGCTGGCCATTGATCACCGCGCCGTCTTTTCCAGTGAGTCTGATTTCACATTTCTGCATGCCCTGCCTTTGCAGAACACTTTCGAGGTGACTGGAAAAAATCTCCCTCCCCTCCGCATCGGCAATAAGACTGGTAAAGGGTTTGTTGGCCAACAGCCGCCTCTCTATTCCGAGCAGTTGCGCGCCGGCAAGATTTACCTCCCGTATCAGTCCGCGCGCATCAAAGGTGAAATAGCCGACGGGCGCAAAGTCATATAGTTCGGCATACTTGTTCCGCGATACCTCAAGCTCCTCACGGGCTCGGAGCAGTTCTTCGTTCTGCATCTCCAGCTCGACCTGGTGGACCTGCAGTTCGTGGAGGAGTCGGCGCATATCGGCCGTCGTCCGGGGAAGATTTTTCCCTGCCGCTTTCGACCTCAACCGCGCTTCAGCGCAGCGGCGCAGGTCAGCGCCTTCCGCTGATGTGCTTTCTCCTTTTTTCATGATGTGACCTCACTTCATCAGTCAACCGGCGGATGCGCCGGTCCCGGAAATGGGGAAGGTGGCGGTCTCGATTACATTATCATGTGTAGTAAGTGTACCAGAAGTTTCATGCCCGTAAAATGTTGAGGCTGATTGGCGTTGGGTATGCTTGACGGCCTCATCCACGCCATTGACGGTGCATGATTGCTTTTTAAGATTTCCGTAGATTATTCCATTACGGCCTCAGGTCTTTCTAATGGGATATCATGCCTTATCACTTTGAGGGGAAGACAAGTGCTCAGGCCTTTGTATACTATAATGTGATAGGACGACAAAATTAAATTGAGAGGTGTTCTTTGTGTCCATGTTAGGAGATAGCTGGTGCACCAAAGAG
>DATEVI010000067.1:0-6535 GCA_035281865.1 Geobacteraceae bacterium
CGCGCCGACTTTGAATCGGCCCGCGCACACGGAGCGCCGGGCCCGGAGGTCGATCAGTATCTTACATCTCTTCAACGACGCAGACAGGATCCGGAAGCAACCGTGCCGGACAGATACAACTGGTCCGCGAGCCTGTCATACGACCTTAGCAAATTCTCGACGGACCGCAGCGATTGGAGCTATTACACCGCTGCCATTCGTCGCTACTGGGAACGCGGCTCTCTCGGGTTTGAATATCTCCGTTCCCGCCGGTTCGATTCCAACGATTATGCCCTTGCGCTCGATGGATACGTGGATCTCTGGCAGCGGGCGTATGCGAACGTGCGGTATCAGTATTCACCGAATGCCGACCTCTACCCCGATGACTCCTATCGCATGGAAATTTTCCAGGGGGTCGGAAAAGGATGGGAGCTTTCCGGCAGCTATGACCACATGGATTTCGGGGAAAGCAACGTCGCGATGGAGGGCGCCGGTCTTGGGAAATACACCGGCAACTGGTACCTCCGCTGGCGGACCCTCTTTGTTCCATCAGCTGCCAGGCTGGGCATTTCCAACCGCGTCCTCGCCCGATATTACTATGCCGGAAATGCGGATGATTACCTCGAAATGAGCGGCGGATTCAGCAGGGGCGGTGAATTTCTCCTGGGAACAACGATCGTTGAAACAACAAGGAGCCGATCGTTCGGAGCGGCCTTCCAAAATTATTTTAATTCGCGCTGGGGCATCAAGATTTCGGCCGGCCATGACGACGAGAAGACCCTTGTTGAGCAAAGCATCGTTGAGCGAAGCATCTCGGCCAAGCTTTTAACGCGCTGGTGATGAGAAGTGACCACTTCGGTCGGCCATGAGCGAACGGCTGACCCCTGAGTAGTTACAACCCGGTCTTTCTTGAGAGGGAATAACTTCACAACATGAACCAGACACCCCAAAAGGAACCTGAACACGCACTTCTCGACACGTTGAAAAACTGCGCTGCTCTGTTTGTGAACCTTTCACCGGCGCTGCTGATCGGGTTATTCGCGGCGCGTATCATGGAATTCGTATACATTTTCATGACCGCAGATCGTCCGCGGGATTTTTTGAACGTTGTCTTAAAGGCGTTCCTGTTCGACAGTGTATCTTTTCTGAAAATGCTTCCGTTCCTGTTCATTCCCTTTTTCATCGTTTACGTCGGCACCGGAACCATGAGATCCCGTTACCGGGCGTATGGCGTCGGGGGATCTCTTGTCATAATCCTGTACGCGATACTGATCAAATACTTTGCCACGGCGCTGGTCCCCCTTGGCGCCGACGTGTTCGGATATTCCCTGAAAGATATTGCAATGACCATCAGAGGCAGCGCCGTCATCGATGCGATTTCAATATTCCTGTTTCTCATACCCATATCTCTGTTCTGGATATCACTTGCGTTTTTATACTCCCGAAAATCGATCAAACCGGCATATGCATTTGTCATATTAGGAACAGGGGTCGTGTTGACCTTCGCGGTATCCGCTTTACCCGCCGGCACATCATTTGAAACGGAATTATCGTATAATCTGGCATTGAACAAAGCAGCTTATTTTGCCGAAGAATCCTGTGCCTATTTTTCTCGTGCATCAAAAGGGAGCGTCAATACCATTATCCCCCCCAGAGTTGACAGGCGGCCAGGCAATGCGCCGGCATTCAACACGGTCAGCTCCGAGTATCCGTTTTTGAGAACCGACGAAACTCCCGATGTACTTGGCGAATTTTTCAACAGAGATTCCTCCAGGCCGCCGAACATTGTTATTATTCTGGTGGAAGGGCTGGGCAAGGCTTTCAGCGGGCCCAATGCTTATCTGGGAAGCTTCACGCCGTTTCTTGATGATCTGGCCGGGAAAAGCTTGTACTGGGAGAATTGCCTTGCTTCACAGGGGCGCACCTTTGCGGCCCTTCCGTCCATTTTGGCCTCATTGCCCTTTGCGGATAAAGGGTTTAATGATCTGGGACAACGGATGCCCAAGCATCTTTCTTTAATGAGCATCCTGAAACACAACGGGTATCGTACTAAATTTTATTTTGGCAGTGATCTGGATTTTGATAACGAGCGATTATTTCTCCAGCGGCAGGGAGTGGATCTGCTGGTCGGAATAGATGACTATGACAAAAACTATGCGAAAAACCCGGGCACAAGCTGGGGTTATCCCGACAGGGAACTGATGCGGAAATCGCTGGAAATGGACCGTCGGGATTCGCAGCAACCGTATATTTCGTTCGTGCAAACCATGAGTATGCATACGTCATATTCCATACCCGACCAGGAGGATTACATCAAGATCTTCGAGGAACGAATGAACAGGCTGGGTTTTGATGAGGCTCAAAAGGAACGTCATCGTACATACAAAAAAATATATTCCACAATCATGTATACGGATGAGGCGTTGCGTTTCTTTTTTGAGATGTATGCGAAACTCCCCGCTTACAGCAATACGCTCTTTATCATTACCGGGGATCATCGGTTGCCCGAGATACCGATGTCCACCAAGATAGACCGGTTCCACGTTCCGCTGATCATATTCTCGCCGCTGCTGAAGCGCACGGCGCATATCCAGTCGATCTCATCACATCTGGATATTACCCCTTCCCTCCTGGCCTTCCTGAAGAAGAATTACCATATAGATGCCCCCTCCACCGTTGCCTGGGTCGGCACAGGACTGGATACGGACCGGTCTTTTAGAAACATACATAAATATCCTCTCAAACACACAATAAACAATCTGATCGATTATATTTCCGGAATGTATTTCATCGATCAGGATATATTGTTTGCCATCGGTAAGAATATGGACCTGGAGCCGATACAGAACGAGGGGAAAAAGAACGAATTGATTGCGGAATTCAACCAGTACAAATCAATGAACGACCGTTTCACACGTGAACTGAAACTGATTCCGGACAGCCTGTACGAACAATACCGCCCGCATTAGATTTCTTTCAATATTAAATTCGTTTAAAAGTTCTACTTGCCCTGCTTGTTGTACTGAATGCTGACTTCGTAGTTGATGCTGGCATGGCCGAAGCGGAGGGTCTCGCTTTTTCCGTGACAAAAGATCTTTCCCTTGACCGATTTCTTGCGGTTCTTGACCAGCCCGGTAACCACCGGCATGAGATCAAAACCGCCGTCCGTGCATTCCTCCCGTGTGCAATCCATGTGAAAACAGGCATAATCGGTGGGGAAAAAATTGACCGTGCGCACCATCAGGACCGGATCCGATGTTCTCTGGTAATAGGTCATGCGAAACACGATGTTCGAAATCTCGGGAAAACGTTCTGAGATCAAGCCGGCGGCGAGCATGGCGCTCCGCTTCAGTTCCAGCTTTTCCAGATAGCTTTGTTTCTGTGTAGTCATTTTTCCCCTTTCAGGATTGACGCGATCTCTAACGGGGTAAAAAAAAGCCACAAAGTCACACTACTTCATGGCCTTACCGGCTGTCAATCCCAGCGAAATCATGGGGCATTATAGCACGTTACGTGTATAAAGTCATCACTTGTTTTTTGCGTGTTTTTTGGCCTTCCGATACCCCTGCCAGCTGAAAAAATGGCATCAGGGCCCTCATAAAAGACTGCGCGCGGCTGTATTACTTTATGAGGCCGGGAATGATCCTGCTGTACTCCTCGAGCGGAACCTGCGAATGCCAGGTGCCTGTCGCCATGCCGAGGCCGATGATGAGATAGAAGATGACGATCAAAACCACGGGATAGAGGGAGGGCTGGAAAACCCTGCGGCCCCTGCCGGCCATGGCGGTAATGTCGAGAGCGCCTTGAGCAGGACAGGAGCTCACGCAGGTCATGCAGCCGAAACACTCCGGAGAGCTCACCACCTCCTGTTTCTCCACATCGAGGAGGCTTGGGCAGCTCTCGCTGCAGGCGCGGCAGTGCGTGCAGGCCTTTTCGCTCCGCCGTATCTTAACGGGCCCGAACCTGCTCGCCAGTCCGAGGAGCGCGCCGTAGGGACAGAGGTACCGGCACCAGAAATTTTTATAGAACAGGGACATGCCGCCGATGCCGATAAGCACCCAGAAGGTGACGACGGACATGTTGGTAAAGAACTGCATGGTCCTCACGTCGGCCACTTTGTAGTAGTCCGATATGAAAAAAAGCACCATCATGTTCGGCGCCATTGCCACGCCGATGAACAGCAGGAACAGGGACATGAGGATGTATTTCAGCGACCGGACGGCGGCGTCCGTGAATTTCCCCATCCTGAAGTTTCTGCCGAATATCCGCTCACCCGCCATCCAGAAATACTGCGACACCGTTCCGACGGGGCAGATCCACCCGCAGAACCCTTTTTTCATGACCAGGGAAGTCGTCACCGCGGCAACGAACATGATGAAGGCCGCGGGATGGGCCGGCTCTACAATACCTGTGAAGAGAAAAAATTTGAACGACATCAGCCCCGCGATCGGAAGAAAGGCTTCGACTGACGGAGGCCGTTGGACAAGCGGGTGTCCGGGTGTCGTAAACTGCATCACAAATTCATAGAATCGGTAGCCGATGAACAGGGTGAGGAGGAGAAAGACGCCCTGTACGGCATAGCGGATCGTTTTGATGTACGAATTCGGCGTTTTCATGAGTGAATAATAGATCATGCCTCGAGTAAAAGATATGATTTATGTCATGCCCCCGGATGGTATTCTGTCCGCATATAATAACATCTTTCTCGAAATTAGTAAACGCCGTAAGAGCATCAGGGTACAGCCGCAACAGCGCGTGCGAAGCGAAAGCGCTGCGGCTACGGGGGCATCGGACAGCGTTGCAGTGAATAGCATGCTGGCGCGCCTTGCGCCGTAGCGAAGTGGCTGGCCTGAGTAGTTACCGTTGCATGTTTTGTATATGCTAAAAAATGCAATTAAAACAGCTATTTTGTCGTTTATGGGGAGTGTTATAAAAAAAGAGCGAGAAATATACAACTTTGGTATAATACTAATCACAAGTATTGCTTAAAAATTAAACAGTGCGGAAGTTGAGGATAACGGCTGGCGTCTCTTCTCCATGGGGGAGAAGGGCAAAAACCCTAAAGTCTCTGAAAGGAGGCAATGCGATGATGAAACACCTGGTGTTTGTGATGCTGGTATGGATTGTGCCGTTGTTTTTGCCGTTCGGCGCCGCAGCAGCAGAGAAGAAGGTTTATACGCTCAGTGTGGTGCCACAGGTTTCAGCAGTGCAAATATATGGGGCATGGAATCCCTTCATCAAGAAACTGTCTCAGGAAGTCGGAGTCGAGATCCATTTAAGGGCTTATTCCACTATTCCCGAATTTGAGGTGGAGCTTTTAAAAGGCGCTCCGGATATCGTGTACATGAATCCCTATCATCAGGTGATGGCCTATGATGCCCAGGGCTATATACCGCTGGTGCGGGATAAGAAAGACCTCGTCGGCATACTGGTAGCCCGGAAAGACAGCGGTCTGGGATCGGTCAAAGATTTGGACGGGAAAGAAATTTCGTTCCCCGCGCCGAACGCTTTTGCCGCATCCCTTTACATGCGCGCCCTGTTAAAAGAGAAGGAAAATATCACTATTAAGCCTCTTTATGTGAATAACCACACAAACGTGTATTTAGGCGTCTTGTCCAAACAGACGGCCGCAGGCGGCGGTGTTCGGAAAACGTTCGGGGAAATGCAGGATAACCTGAAAGACCAGCTTGCCGTTGTTTACGAAACGCCGGGGTCCGCCTCTCATCCGCTCTCAATTCATCCGCGAGTACCGGCGGAAGTGCGCGAGAAAATAGTGAAGGCCCTTCTCAGGCTTGCAAGTGATAAGGCAAATGAAGAGCTGTTCAAAGAAATTCAGATGCCGGCGCCCGTACAGGCAAATTATGATAAGGATTACCTCCCTCTGAAGAAGCTGGGGTTGGGAAAATACGTCGTTCTCTCGAAATAAGGGGTATGCGACGTACACGCGGAAAAGGAGGACTTATGAAGTACCGTAGACAGTTAGCAGCGCTCGTTATTGCATTGGCAGCAGTATGGTTCGTTCCGGCGCAAGCTGCGGCAGTGCCGCCAATCACCGGGACGCCCGTGGTGGATTCACCGCAACTGCTCGATTGGCCCTGTGACATCGGGAACGGCGAGCCTGATTTGACCGAGGCAACCGCTAATCGGTTGAGCGATCTCCACGGCCAATTTACCGGATGTGATATGGCCGTATCGACCGCCGGCAACTATCATATGGCTTTCAGGGATCTTTGGCATGATGTTTTCCTCCCCCGTTACGCTTCAGAATTAAACTTGAAGAACTGGTTCTTTGTTACCAGTCCTCCCATTGCCAAGCAGCAGATCCAGAACGGGAAAGTAGTGTTTGGGAACCTCTCCCTCCAGTGCGTGCCCCAGATCGCCGTCGGCCCGCTTAAGGCAATAAATGATCTGAAAGCGGCTGGATTGACCACGGGAATTGCCATCTCGGTATTTAAAAACCGGGGCAATGTTCTTCTGGTCAAGAAAGGGAACCCGAAGCACATCAAGACCGTATGGGACCTGGGGCGTCCCGATGTGCAGGTGGTGACGCCGAACC
>DATEVI010000068.1:0-9848 GCA_035281865.1 Geobacteraceae bacterium
GCAGCATCGGCAGGTCGTTAGGGCTGTCGCCCAACCCCACCGTTATTACGTTTCCGAACATCTTTCCGTACATGTCCGTGAGAATCGAAACCGCCTTGCCCTTGTCGTTATTCCCCAGAAGATGAAAGAACTCGCCCTGCGTGACGGACAGGCCTTTTTCTTCTACGGCTTTCACAAGTGACTCAATGCCGTCTTCAGGACCGTCGTAAAGAAACGGTTCGTCAAAGTCGCGATCTTTCGCCATTTCCGCCTCTTCACGCGCAAGTCCGGTCACTTCGACCACTTCTTCGACCGTCATGTCGCCGTAGCCCCTCACCGCAAACCCCAGGCCCCTGAGCTCACACAGGACCTTGCGCAGGGTTGCATAATCGGTTCCCAGCCTCATCACCTCGTACATCCCTTCCTGTATCAGCGGAATATCCGCAGGCCTGGAGACCGATGGAAAATACCCGCGGGGAATGAAGATGCCTCCGCCGTTCTCCGTAACGAAAGGGTGATCGTTTTTCATCAGGGTCCGGTAATGCTCGATCTCCCTTCTCGTTTTGCTGGAACAAAAGAGCAGCGGGATATCCATTTCACGCAAGAGGCGCAGGGCCGGCAAGGCTTTCCCGAATGAATATGATTCCGCATCGAGAAGAGAGCCGTCCAGATCGGTGAAAACAAGTATCTTACCCATGAAAGGAACCCTTTCCGCAGGCCGCCTGAAATCGACCATCGCCATCATTAGCATTGTCAGATAAATCTGGTACTATTTTACATATTGCGGACACGGCGTTTGGTCCGTGGCAAAAGAAGTCTAACATATCATTTGCAACATGTCCGTTTGTCATGGAACGGAGTTGACCGTTGAAGGAGGGGAAGCATGTCCGATTTTTATCAGACCGGGGCAGTAGCCACTTTCCACAGGGTGGGAACGTTCAACCTCGACAAGATCGAGGAGGAGCTTTCCTGGTTTACCCATGAAAGGCGGATTGCGCTGGTACTCCCCTGCCTGTACACCGAGCTGGCGGGTGAAGCCTTGAAAGGAATCATCCGCCATCTGGCGGAAGTCAAATATGTCAGGGAAATCGTTGTGAGTCTCGGAGTCGCTTCCAAAGACGAATTCAGCCATGCCAGAGAGTATTTTTCCGCATTGCCCCAGAAAACCTCCATCCTATGGATAGACGGACCGCGAATCAGTGGAATCTTCAAGATCATAGAAGAGGCCGGTCTCCCTTCGGGCGAACAGGGAAAAGGAAGGGCGGCCTGGATGGCCTACGGATACATTCTCGCCCGGCAGGAATTCCACACCATCGCGCTCCATGATTGCGACATAGTCACCTACAACAGGGAACTGCTCGCCCGGCTCTGTTTTCCCGTAGCCAACCCCAATCTCAACTACCATTTCTGCAAAGGTTACTACAGCCGGGTCACGGACAGGATGCACGGAAGGGTCACAAGGCTTCTGGTTACACCACTCATCAGGGCGCTGCAGAAAATAATCGGCTATCATCCCATGCTCGTTTTCTTCGACAGTTTCCGGTATCCGCTCGCCGGAGAGTTTTCAATGGATGTGGACCTGGCGAGGATCATCAAGATTCCGGGAGATTGGGGTCTGGAGGTGGGCGTGCTTGCCGAGGTTTACAAGAATACGTCATTGAGAAGGGTCAGCCAGATCGACATCGCGGAGAACTATGAACACAAGCACCAGGCACTCTCCCCGGAGGATGCCTCGAAGGGACTGCACAAGATGTCGGTGGATATCTGCAAATCGGTGTTCCGGACGCTGGCTTCGGAAGGAATCATCTTTTCGTCCGGACTTTTCAGAACTCTGGTGGCGACCTATACGGTTACCGCCCAGGATATGCTCAAGCGATTCGAAGACGACGCGGCGGTAAACGGGCTCCTTTTCGACAGGCATGAGGAGAGCCTCGCCGTTGAGACGTTCACCGACGGGATAAGGAAGGCGGCGAATATTATAATGGACGACCCCCTTGGCGTGCCCCTGATTTCCAGCTGGGACAGGGTCACATCGGCAATTCCCGACATACTGGACAGGATCAGGACCGCTGTGGAGGAAGACAACGAGTGAAGTGCGGGGATGCGGACTCATCAACGCATTAACACGCTCACGAAGTGAGCGAAGGTAACGGGCATGGAGCGAAAAGAGATACAGGACTGGATCAACGAGGTCCGTAAAACCGATATCCTGGTGGGCATACCCAGCTTCAACAACGGACGCACCATAGGGCATGTGGTTCGGGCGGTGCAGGCTGGGCTCGCCAAGTATTTCCCGAACAAAAAAGCGGTGCTGGTCAATTCCGACGGCGGCTCGTCCGACGGGACGATGGATGTAGTCAGGAATACCGTCATCGAAGACTACAGTTCGCTGCTGGTGACAAATCAGACGGAGCCCATGTTCAGGCTGGCGACTCACTATCACGGCTCCCCGGGAAAGGGAAGCGCTTTCAGGACCATCTTCGAAATCGCCGATGCCCTTGATGCTAAAGCGTGCGCGGTGGTCGACTCGGATCTGCGGAGCATCACTCCGGAATGGATCGAACTTCTCGTCAAACCTGTCCTTTCCGAGCAATTCGACTATGTTACGCCGCTCTATCACCGGCACAAATATGACGGTACCATCACCAACAGCATCATCTACCCCTTGACCAGATCCCTCTACGGAAAGCGGGTCAGACAGCCGATCGGCGGAGACTTTGGGTTTTCCGGAGATCTCGCCCGCATGTACCTGTCAAAGGATGTCTGGGGTACCGATGTAGCCCGTTACGGTATCGACATATGGATGACCACCACCGCCATTGCCGGCAATTACCGGATCTGCCAGGCATTTCTGGGAGCCAAGATCCACGACCCCAAAGACCCGGGAGCGGATCTGAGCGCCATGCTCTTTCAGGTGGTGGGAGCCACGCTGGACCTGATGGAAACCTACCGGGAGACATGGAAGACGGTCAGCGGTTCCGGCCCGGTGCCGGTCTTCGGTTTTGAATATGCCGTCGGTCTGGAGCCTGTGGCGTTCGATTTGGAAAGAATGAAGGACAGGTTCAGACTGGGCGTCAGGGAGCTTATGGGAATATGGGAGGCATTTCTCCCCGGGGAGGTCACCGCTTTTCTTAACGATGTCTGCGAAAGGCGTGATGTTTTTCACATACCGGATGAGATATGGGTCCGCATTATTTACTGTTTTGCAATTGCCGCACACAAACAGATCATGAGCAAGGAGCATCTTCTCAAGAGTCTGACCCCCCTTTACATAGGGAAAACAGCTTCCTTTGTCGAGGAAACGCTGGAAAGCGACGCAAGAGACGTTGAAGAGAAGATAGACAGGCTGTGTACCGCTTTCGAGGAAAACAAACATTTGATCGTGGAAAACTGGAACTGACGGAAAGGCGTTTCTTTCGGGTGTTCCTTATCTTGGAGGTGCTTGAATGAATTTCTATGAAAGACTCATCGACGAGCCGATAAAGGGTTTTCTCGACAGAATTGTCGACTTTCTTCCTAATATTCTCACCGCGATCCTGATTCTGATTTTCGGTCTTGCGGCCGGCTGGCTGACAAAGGTGATACTGAGGAAGATTCTCGTCGTGCTGAAACTGGACAGGCTGGCGGAGAAGGTCGGCTTCAGGAGAATACTTGTCAAAGGCGGGCTCCATGAACCATTGTCGTCGCTTCTGGCCAAGATTACCGGAGGGTTTATCGTTCTTGCCTTTCTGGTGGTTGCCCTCGGCACATTGAATATCGAGGTTATTCATCGTCTAATTGAAAGATTATTCAATTACCTGCCAAGCATCTTTTTTGCATCAGTCATCATTTCCATAGGTTACGTCCTGGGCAACTTCCTCGGCAGGGCAACTCTCATAGCCGCGGTAAATGCCGGGATAAGCATGGCCCGGTTTATCGGGAACGGCGTAAAATATCTCATACTTTTCATCAGCATCTCGATCGCGCTCGAACAACTCGGCATTGGCAGAGATACCGTTCTCATCTCCTATGCTGTCGTCCTGAGCGGCTTCGTTCTTGCCCTGGCAATAGCCTTCGGCCTTGGGGGCAGGGATTCGGCAAAGGATTTCATCGAGAGAAAACTGAAGGGGGAAGAGCGGAAAAACAATATAAACCACCTGTAGATGACAGATGAAATTCCCGGACGTTGCAACCTTAAACCTTCACGAGCAGTCCCACGGGGAAAACCTTCAGGATGTCGGCTACATGCAAAACAGTGGTGTCCTCCCGGGAAACCGACGTGACCATTTCACCGGTAAAGACATTCCTGTACATGGTTCCGGGACGGTCAAAGGTAATGATGATGCGGGTATCCCGCCAGATTTCTTCCCCGAGGGGCAGACCGCCTGGCCCTTCGACCAGGCCGGTGAAGAACCTGGGCGCCACGGTGATCACCGACTCCGTATCGAAGGACCGGTCGAAAACGCAGAGGTTTTCACTCCTGTCCCCCACTGTATCAAGGGCCAAGTACCTCCCCGATTCGAACAGCCTCCCTATCTCTCTTCGAAAATTAAGCGCCTTGTAAATCAGATAGAGTTTTATCCTGCCGTCATGTTTCGACGCAACCAGGTCGCCGGCGAGACGAAGGGAACCGCCACTGGATTCCGCTTCTTTCAGGGCATCAAGCAGGGCGGCCCGCAAGCCGTAATCGACGGGGCGGCGGTTGTCCGGGTCAACGAGAGTCAAATCCCATAACTCGCTACCCTGGTAAAAGTCGGGAAAGCCGGGTGAGGTGATCTTGAGAAGGGTTTGGGACAACGAGTTGAACATGCCGCATGCGGAAATCAGAGGGTGGAATTCCTTGAAATCACTCAGGAAACGGTTATTGGCGCTGTCGTCCAGGACTCTGTCGATGAAGAACTGCAACGCATCTTCGTACATGGAATCCGGATTTATCCAGCTGGTATTCACCTTGGCCTCACGTATGGCCTTGAGCATGTAATCCCTGATCCGCTGCCTGAAGGTTCCGAACTCGTCTTCGCCTTCACACCTGATCGGCCAGGCGCCCGCCAGGGTCTGATAAAAGAGATATTCCTCGTTCCGGTCGGGAACCGGCCGGCCGTCAACAACTATCCTGCTTTTTCTGTTGAACCGGCTCCAGCGCAGGATCCGTTCTCTCCAGGCGCCGGGAATCTCCGACAGGACATTAATCCTTGCCCTGACGTCCTCGCTCCTCTTCGTGTCGTGGGTTGAAGTGGCCAGCATGGCCGACGGACGCGACTTCCACCGTTCGATATTCTGTCCGTGAAAGGCCTCTACTGAAACTCCAAACCGGTCGGGAACGCCACCAACCTCATTCAGGGACACGAGCCGGTTGTAGACGTAAAACGACGTGTCTTCCATACCCTTCGCCATGACCGGGCCGGTTAACTGCTGGAACTTCATGGCAAAATCGAGCCACCGCCTCTTCCCATCGTCCTCCATCGCCTCACAGAACCTTAGATTGAGAACATCCCTGATAAACTCGAAGATGGAGACGTTTGTCGCCGGATTCCTGCGCATTGCCCGTGAGACGGCATGGTCGATAAACTGGCAGTCCCTCTCCGACACCTCGAAGCTGTTGATATAGGTTCTGTATACGGGGAAGAAAGCTATAACCTCCACCAGCGCCTTGATGAGACTGTTCAAGGTGAAGTCCCGCGTGTGCCGGTTCATCTCCGAGATCGTATTCAGATAGTGCCCCAGTGTATTGATTTCGCTCGACATCGAAACCTGCATCACCAGTTTCTTCTTCTCGTAGACAATGCCGGTAAATTTGTCCGGACACTTGGCAAACCTAGTATAAATTGTGTCAAACGACTTCGAGTTCCTGGTATCGACGTAAAGGCCGTTGAGAGTATTGAGGAACCCGTAGCCGGTAGTGCTGAATATCGGCCACTCTTCAGGCACCTTTTCTCCCTTCATCAGGATCTTCTCACCAACTACATGGAAGGCCTTGAAATTGGGATCAAACTCAAGGAGCTTCCCGTAACTCTGCCGGACCCGCGATTCAAGATCATCTCCTGTTTCATCTCCGGGGACGTCTCCGGCCAGCTGCAGAGGCAAACAGTCCGGGCAGGAGAGTGCCTTGTGAAGGAAACAGCCGTACTGCAAGCGGGATAGATAATCGGAAGGATCGTAGAGACCGTCCACGTGGTCCACCCTTAAACCGGTGACCTTTCCCGACCGGACAAGATCGAAGATCAGCCTGTGCGTTTCCGCGAAAACCAGGGGGGTCTCCATCCTGATCGCCGCAAGGGAATTGATGTCGAAAAATCTGCGGTAATTGATCTCCTCCGTTGCCACACGCCAGTGGGCAAGCCGGTACACCTGCCGGCCCAGAAGTTCATCGAGCCTGTCAAAACTTCCCGGCTCCCCTTGCGCTCCGTTGAAAATCAGCACATTCCCTTCAATGAATCCGGCGATCTCGGGGCTTTCATGGAAAAGGGCACAGAGACGGCGCTTGATGATCTCCTTTTCACGGTATCGCTCCACGATCTGATCGGGATTTGTATCCGTATAAAGTGGGAGATGTTCGAGGGCGGTCATGATGCTGAGAAGTTCCAGATAGTGCGGATTCTCGGCCCCGAGTTCCTGTTGCAGTTCTTCCAGTCGGTGGGAGAGAATGTGGCTATATGTTTTGGGAATAATAGGGAATAAGTGCTCGTAGTAATGGAGGCGGAAAGCCCCGTCACGGAAGACCAGCTTCAGTTCCCCGTTTTCCAGCACGGCTCCGTACTGATCCCCGAGAATTGGAATCAGCACCTTGTCCTTGAGTTCCCGTTTCACCGGATCCCAGTCTATGTCGAAAAAGGAAGCATAATTGGAGCTCGGACCATTCTCCAGCACATCCAGCCACCAGGCGTTTTCATTGCTTTCCACACACATGTGGTTCGGAACGATATCGAGGATCTGCCCCATCCCGTGCGCCTGCATTTCCCGGACGAACTCGTCGTATTCCCCTTCCGTGCCGACTTCCGGATTCAGCGAGTTGTGATCGATGATGTCGTAGCCGTGCAGGCTCCCCTCAATGGCCTTGAAATAAGGGGACGAGTAGATGTCGCTGATCCCCAGATCATGCAGGTACGGGATCACGGCGCGGGCGGAGGCAAAGCCGAAATCTTTGTTGAACTGGAGCCTGTAGGTCGCAACCGGTATTCTTGGTAAGGGAAAAACGTTATTCTCCATGCTGCAGCCTCATGTGCCCGGCAGGATTGTCGAAGTATCAAACCTCATCAGTTCCCCCAGTTTTCTGAATTCTTCCACCCAAACTCTGCGGGCTTCCCCGCCTGCTCCCGTGGAAAAACGTGGGTACTCCGTCCCGGCCATCTTGAAATAGCTGTTCTGAACTTTCCAGTAATTCAGTTCTACGGGAATTTCTCCCACAAACTCCATCAACACACGAAGTTCGATCAGACGATTCACGCCGTCCGGGTTCTCCCTGAAGTCGAGCATCATTTGCTCGATTTTCCGCCTCAGGAGAAACTCCAGGTCAATGGAGTCCACCGGCACATCCCAGGCCCGGATCTCCTCGGATAATTTCCTTGCCCCGTCTACGTCGACTGTATCCATGGAGAATGCCCTCTGCAACTCCAGGTTAAGCGCCATCTCCGCCGCGGCCAGGAACCTCTTGGGTACCGGCATGCCCGTCTCCCTCAGAAAGCCCATGAGGGAGCGGCTGTTCTCGTACATGACCGTGTATTGATTTTCGAAATCGGTGAGCGTCTTGCCGATGATCAGCTTCAGTATCTTGCGCTGCTCATCCCGGAAGAGATTTCTGATGGAGTATTTGTGCGTACCGAAATGCCGGTCCATGAGGTGGACGATTTCCGCGAAATCCCCGTCCATAAAGGCCTTGACTGCCTCACCCCTCATTGCTCCATAGGCTTCGTCGCCCTGAAAGAGACGGACCGCACCGTTCAAGGCGTGGTTGCCGAAATAGAGGACGCAGAAACTGACGCGGCCGGACTCCGGGATGATGGATGACCGGACGGTAATTTTCCCTACAGCGAGTGTCGACTGCCCGGATCCGAATGTCTCAAATTCTTCCTTGTCCACGCTATAACTGTATACTTCGGTTTTCTCGACATAATCCTCGAAGATGGCGCTGACGGCGTAATGGGCTCCCACCTTCAGCAGGTCGATCATGGACGGCTTGACGAACTTTTCGTAGATGCGCCTGCCGTCTCCGTATTCGGGGATATTGCTCTTCGCGGCGGACAGTGCGGACAGGAAGGGTTCCTCGATACCGGAGGAAAAAAGACTCTCGGCCAACTGAACGGCCCTGCCCGCATACTCGACGACCTGCACCGTTTCCAGTCCCGACAGTTCATCGAAGAACCAGCCGCAACTGGTGTACATCAGCATGGCGTGGCGTTGCATTTCCAGGAGGCTGAGCACGCGGACCCGTTCATCCTCGGACATCTGCCGAACCGCATGTCTCTTGAGGAAATCGTCCGTATCCCATCTCGACCTGCTGAGTATGACGTCAATGTATTCATCCCTTGCACGCCACGGGTCAGTCAGATAATCCCCTGCGTTCCGCTCGTACACTGAGGACAGCCGGTCCCGCAGCCAATCCAGTGCGGTGCGCAGAGGGGCTCTCCACTCCTGGTTCCAGCCGGAATTCCCTCCCGAATTACATCCGCAGTTGCTTCGCCACCTCTCAATACCGTGGTAGCAGCTCCAGGACGTATTTTCGAATATTTGCACCTCGAGGACCGGCGGGTGTTTTTCCAGATATTCACCGTAATTGGTTATTCTCGCCAGGCCGTTCCCTTCGATGTAACTCAAGGCATAGGCCAGCGCCATGTCGCCGAATTTGTGGTGGTGGCCGTAAGTTTCACCGTCAGTGGCGATGTGAAGAAGCTGGGGCCAGTCCCTCTGCTCGGAAAACCCGCCAAGAAGGCGCTCGGCAAAATCTTCCCCGCGGTTCAGCAATTTCTCGAAGGCAACCGCATTGGAGATAGGACCATCATAGAAGAAGAGGTTTATTTTTCGACCGTGGGGCAGTCTGCAGAGGTATGCCCGTGAAGGGTCAATTCCCCCTCCCTTCACGTCCTTCCATTTTCCGGAGCCGGTCTTGCGTACCCTGTGGGCCTGATGGGGCGCCAGGATGGTAAACCGGATGCCCGCCTCCGCGAGGATCTCGAGCGTCTCCAGGTCGACGGCGGTTTCCGCCAGCCACATTCCTTCCGGGAACCGCCCGAACCTGCGCTCGAAGTCCCTTATCCCCCAGAGTACCTGCGTCCGTTTGTCACGACGGTTTGCCAGCGGCATGATTACGTGGTTGTATACCTGGGCAAGGGCGTTGCCGTGCCCCGAACGCCATGTCATGCTCTGTCTGTCCGCCTGGAGGATTGCATGATAGACTTCGGCTGCGTTGAATTCCATCCAGCTGAGAACTGTCGGCCCGAAATTAAAGCTTATTCTAGCGTAGGTGTTGACGATATCGACGATCTTCCCCTGTCCGTCAAGGATGCGGGAGGCCGAGTTCGGCGCGTAACATTCGGCGGTCACCCGCTCATTCCAGTCATGGTAGGGATATGCGGAATCCTGGATCTCTATGGCTTCGAGACACGGATTCTCCCGGGGAGGCTGATAAAAATGTCCATGGATACAGATGTATCGGTCAGTCAAGAATGAGTCTCCGTTCAAATAAGCAGAATGATAGGCTGAAGGCCGAAGGTTTTAAGGTATGAACTAAACAATTAAAACAACCTTCAGCCTTCAGCCTGTTCCCCTAAGTAGTTATAGACCGCACAGCTTCGCCCGCAAATATCAATAGCCTCTTTCTCGCGGACCCTTTCCGGCAGCAGGGCGCCCGGACCGTTCCAGGTATGTTCCGCGGAATCCAGCAGTTTGAGCCACTT
>DATEVI010000069.1:0-3311 GCA_035281865.1 Geobacteraceae bacterium
TCCCGTTCCGGCTGGTTACGAAGCTCCCCTGGAGAGCGGGGTGCGTGAATATCGGCAGGGCGATCGAATCGTCCCCTGCCAGTTCCCGCATCAGGTCCAGACCGATGATCCCCGGCGCGACCATCAGTCCGCCCGCGCCGGCATCTTTTGCCGTCCCGGCCCTCTTCATGACCTCGCTATGCGGCGCCGTAATGTTCGCTACATAAATAGACCGTCGGCCTGTTTCCCTGTTCGCCCGCTGCACAGCCTCGGCGCAGAGGCCCACCCGTTCTTCGAAGGGAGAGCAGCATTGGTTGGTCAGGCCGTGGTCGTCCTTGATGATATCCATGCCTCCGAGAGCGAATTGGTATGCCAGGTCCGCGAGTTCCTTTGACGAAAGCCCCATGGGCTTGAGCGCCGTGGACAGGAGCGGCCGCTTCGGGACATCCAAAAGGCCGCGTATCCCTTCCCTCCCAAAGCGGGGACCCTTGAAGCATTGGAGCAGCGACTGCGGCAATTCAAGATGTTCCACCCGGATGCCGGGCTTGATGCTGCTGTTGCCGAACACGACGTTCAGGAACTGGGTCAGCTCGCCGGCTGCGATCTCCACGGCATAGCTGACGACCGCCTGGAAACTGTCAGCGTCCCGAGGCGCGAAAGACTCGATCCTCCCAAAAACGTGGTCCCTGATGATCCCCTCCGGGCACAGTTCGTTGGGAAATTCCACGGTCTGCTCGATGCAGATGTCCTCCGCCCTGGCCCGCGCCTCCTGCTCGCTGCCGAAGAGGCGGTAGGTAACGGAGAAGCGGTCGCCGGAAAAGAGGCAGGCAGGTGTGCAAGTTTGCCGGATTATTGACATGAGTGCGTTCCTGAGGTCCTTTTGATTGACGAGAGAATAGTGACTCGCCATTAGACATTTACAAGTGTGCAATGCGTGAAGGTGATAACGTTGAGATTAAAATATATTGAACACCAAGGGTCAGCGGGTGCGAAGCGAACCGCTGGATCCGCTGGTTGGGTGTTTCTCATCCAATACCTTGCGTCAACAAAATCTTTGGCATCTTGTAGATATAAACCTTGCGATTTTTAGAGCCTATCCTGTTTAAATCAGCAAAACCGGGTGGCGCCCCACAACATTCATCAATGTAATTTGGGTGAAAATAGAGTCGGTTGACTTTATATTGTGAGAGTATCAGATAATTTTTTGAGAAATCACAGGGCGGCAATAAGAGGCCATCTGCGATCCAATTATTGTACTGTGTTTCGCCTGTAACCATGAACCAAGTATATTCGCTATTATATGGATACTTGATGAATGGCAGATTTTTTGTTGCTCCGAGTTCACCGACATATTCAATCGGTATTTTTTGAAGTAGAAGCGGCTTCCAATTCCATAACACAAGAAAAGTAAGACAAAAAAATACGGCCATGCTAATTTTGCATTTTTTCGGGATAGCAGAGCCTCCAATAGCATGGTGACTTGATATTGTAACTTTTTCTGGTGTTATCGATTCTTTGCGATGCAGCTTGACAAGCAAGTAGATGGTGTAAAATACCATACAAAAAAACATCGGAATTGAAATGTAATTATTCATAGAGCTAATGCCCAACAAGCCATTGAAGAGTTTCTCTACTATTCCTGTAATATATCAGAAATATGCTATCATGGTACAAATCATTCTTAAAAAATGTTAAAAATCAATGGGGCGTTGTTTTACTACTATTACGCAATATCCGTAGATCAGGAGTTTCCTGGAGTTTATTCACGATCACTATTCCCGATGACTTTTCTAAGCGCGACGTTGCAAAGTGCTCTAACGGGGCAAGTGCCGTAATGGTTCTACAGCGCCTCCGCCTTTGCCTTGCTGTGGACCGGCGCGATATGGGTCCGGCTCAGCTCGTCTTCCGATATGCCGAACTGCTGCCCGGTCAGGGCCTCCACCTCTTTGATCAGGGCAAGGGCGTCCATCCCGGACCGACGGAGGGGACGTTGGTTCTCAGTGTGCGACCGGTTTCAGGCCTCAGGCCTTGAGTTCCCTGTCAACAGCGTCCTCGATCGTCGCCATGAACTGTTCCGCCTGAGCGAGCCACTCCTTGACTTTTGTTTCCTCGAACGTCACGAAGTCGCCGTAGTCGCTTTTCTGTCTGAACTCGAACATGCGGGAGTAAAACCTGCCGGATTCGACGGGTATCTTCCCCGTTTTGACAAAGTGCTCGTTGAACAGCGCCATTACGCCGCCGTGCTTTGCGGATGAGAGTCCTTTGGTAAGAAGAAGAGCGGTTACTGCGTAGAAGAGCGCGTAGTAGATACGGTTGACCGCGGAGGAAAATCGCTTGGCCTCAAGGAGGATCTTGCCGTCCTGGAGGGTCTCCTTTGCCTTTGACCTGCGGTGGGCGATCAGCTCTTGTTCCCGGCTCATACGCCGATCCCTTCCCGTTCGATGTTCTTATGAAGAGGCATGACGCGGGCAAGCTCGGAATTCCAAAAGGCCCGGGAATATACAATGATGCCGAAGACCACGCCGTACCCGAGTTCAGCGTCGTAGGCGAGGTCGAAGATTCTTTCTTCGGTTGCTGTGTCCGGGTGAAAGGGCAGGAGAACCAGGACATCGATGTCGGATTCGGCCCCATAGTCACCGCGAGCCGTGGAGCCGAACAGAGTGACTTCTGTTTCGGAGCCAAATGCCCGGACCAGGCTCTCCTTGAAAGCACGAAGCGCGGTTTGTGCTGTTTCCCGTGTCATAGAGTCTTCCCTCTCCTGTCCGATCAAACTCTATTCTATTCTATAATAAAATTGCCTTTTTTACCATTATTTTGTTTCTTGGATATTTGAGAATACGAAGGTCAAAAAATACAAGGGTCCGGTTGCCAGGTGCAAGGGTACAATAAAATCATTTACGCCCTTCCGCAATTCCACTACAGCGCCTCCGCCTTTGCCTTGCTGTGGATTGGCGCGATATGGGTCCGGCTCAGTTCGTCTTCCGATATGCCGAACTGCTGACCGGTCAAGGCCTCCACCTCTTTGATCAGGGCAAGGGCGTCCATCCCGTATTCCTTCAGGAGGTACTGTTTGCTCGCCCCGTGGGCAAAGGTGTCCCGAAGGCCGATCCGTACGAGCCTCTTCGCGATGCCGGCTTCCGCCATCTTCTCGGCGATGATCGTCCCCAGGCCGCCGATGATGGTGTGGTTTTCCATGGTGATCACGCCATACCGGGATTTCACAATCGCCTCAAGCACGGACTCGTCGTTAAAAGGTTTCAGCGTCGAGATGTGCATGTGCTGAACAGAGATGCCCCTCTTCCGGAGCACCTGCGCCCCGCGCATCGCCTCTT
>DATEVI010000070.1:0-2462 GCA_035281865.1 Geobacteraceae bacterium
TCCTCGAACAATCCACGCACGAACCCATGTGCAGGACGGGTGGTATACCCAGTTGTTTACAGACAGCCTTAAGGCCGGGACCGGCCAGTTCCTGTGCAGGCAGATCCATCAATCCCGCCTTTGCCGCCGCCACGGCCCAACAGCCGGTGCCGATGACCAGAATGTCCCGTTTGATCAGTTCCACGGTAAGGCTGCGATGGAAGAGGTCCTGCTGCACCTTGACATTGTTACAGCCGACGATTCCGGCCACACCCTTGATGGTTCCGTTGACGATGAGATCGATGAGGGGCTGCGGAGTGCCGCCGAGGGCCTTGAGGATTTCCTCGACGGAAAAGCCGACAATGGCGTTTGCCGTATGCTGGGGGATATAGACCCGTGCCTTGTTCCGGTTCGGGAAAGCGTCAATGGCCGTTTTGATGATACGCGCGGCTATGGCGTCGGCGTTGTGTTCGTCGAACTGGATATGCAGGGCGCCGTGAATCTTCGCCTGCTCGCTGGTGGTGATGAACCGGGTATGATAGCAGGAACAGAGATCGGCCAGCGCCGGGAAGATGCACTGCACATCGACCACCATCGCATCCACGGCGCCGGTCATGATGGCAAGCTCGCTTTGGGCCTCGTTCCCCGCCATGCCCACTCCCTGGCGCAGAAGAACCTCGTTGCCGGTGCAGCACAGGCCTACCACGTTAACGCGCTTTGCGCCAACCGCTTCGGCAGCCTTCTTCATCTCCGGCAACTGGGCCATCTCGACCACCTTTGCCGACAAGACCGGCTCATGCCCGTGCACGACCACGTTGACGCTATCCGCTTCCAGCACGCCCAGATTGGCCTTTACCGAACGGATGGTCGGGGTGCCGAGCAGGATGTCCTGCAGTTCCGTGGCGATGAGCGAGCCGCCCCAGCCGTCCGACAGGGAGCAGCGGATCGATTGGGCAATCAGCGAAAGGGGGTCGTGATCGCAGCCGAAATGGGTCCGGTGCAGGATATCGACCGCTTCCCGGTCGATGCCGCGCGGCAGGAAGCCCATCTTCGCCCCGGTCGCCTCGTAGAGCGTCTCCTCCAGCTTCTTCAGCCGTTCGAAGCGCTTTTTCGGCATGTACTTTTCGGTAAAAACAAGCGGTTCTTCGTCCTGCTTGCCGAAACAGTCTATGGCAGCATCGGCCACATCCGCAGCTATGTCGGCAGGCGGCCTGTCTTCCGTGGCGATGCCGAGCCGGGCGGCGACACTGAGCAGCTTCTGTGTATCGGCAATGTGATAATCGGTGTTCTTGCCGGTAGCCACGGCCTTGAGCAACTGCGCCACCTTACGCCCATGGTCGGAGTGGGATGATGAACCAACCGCTGCCATGCGAGCCAGGTTGCGCGCCACCATGGTGTCCGCCGTAGCGCCGCAAACCCCGTGGGTCGGACCCTCTCCGAACGGATCGATGCGGCACGGCCCCATGGAACAGATCCGACAGCAGGTCCCCAACTGCCCGTAACTGCATTGCGGCTGCTGCTTCTCGTAACGCTCCCAGATGGTATCATGACCCTCCCGGTCGGCGATGCGCAGCATCTCCACCGCAGCGGGATCGGCGCTCCGTACGTCGCGTTTGTTTTCCGTCGATTCACTCATATTTGCTCCTTGAAAGTTTGTTTCAGACCTAAAAAAGCTCGTGCTCATGCAAAGCTGCAAAGTCACCGCAAGCTGTCATTTTACATAATTGCGTGCTTCCACTAGGAACCCCTTTCATCCACTTCATAACTCCCCCCAACCCCCTCTTATTTTAAGAGGGGGAGCATATTTTCAAGGGTTTAAGTAAGCGGAGAAAAACTTCATCACAGCAATTTCATCATATCGTCCCTCCCCTTAGATTAAGGGGAGGACAGGAGGGGTTACATACTTGCGTGTTTGGACCTTTGCGGAAGGTTGGTACTTGTCATGTTTTTGTTTGGCATCAACGACAAAATCTAATAAAGAGAATTGAATTGATAAACCGGTATCTTGCCGATGGCGACGGAGACTTGTGAATGGCGGGAAAATTCCAGTGAAAGGATTATGAAATTATCGATGTTCACTTCAGACCGATCTCGACCAGGAATTCCTGCAACTTGCCGCGGCTGATCGGCAGGCGAATTTCTCCCCCTTTGACTTCTACCGAGCATTCGGAACGGTCCCGCATCACTTTCCGCACTTTGCCTATGTTGACCAGATAGCTGCGGTGGATGCGGCAGAACATCTCCCTGTCGAGGCGTTTCTCGATTGCACCCAGCGACATGTCGCAGTGGTACTCACGAGTTGCCGTGCAGACTCGTGAATAGATGTTGTCAGCCTTCAGGTAGACGATCTCTTCCGGTTTGAGCAAGTGGATTTCGTCGCCGGAGGTAACCGGTACCCGGGTCAGTTTCCGTTCCGTGGAGACGAACGGCGTGATGTCGTAAAAGAGGGCACATATCTTGTCGTCCGTCATCTCCCGGTCCAC
>DATEVI010000071.1:0-3079 GCA_035281865.1 Geobacteraceae bacterium
TCTCGGATCGCTACCTTCTTCTCAACGACAGCTTCGATGGCTTTAATCTGTCTGGTCAGAAAATCAATGGAATTTTTACTGACCTTTCCCGCCAATGCCAAATCCTCATTATCCTCAAGATATTGGGCGACTCGATCCGTCCGTAATGCTTTTATGTCACCTGTCTTTAGTTTGAAGCCGTTGTTACGGCTAATAATGTTCTGCAGGCTGATGATGAGCGATGTCCTGAGCTCTACCAGATGCCCTCGCTTGCGTAACAAGTCACGGATTGGCCGCTCTTCTTTCGGGTAAATGTATCCCTCCGGCAGGATGCCAAGCCGTAACATCTCCGCCAGCCAGAAGGCATCGTGCTGATCATCAGCGTATTTTAACCCTGAATATTTTTGGATGGCATTCGGATTTGCAAGATGAACCTTATATCCCTCCGTCATCAGCAGATCAACCAGCCAGTACCAATTGTAAGTAGACTCAATGGTAATGCCCACGATGGCTTCTTTGACAGGAGTTTAAGAGCAACGCTGTAAAAAAGGGGCTAAATACGTGCAATAACAAGAGATTAGTATCCAGTTTTTTGTAAGACCCTACCCATTGTCACAGCGTGACCGAACGCCTTGAGAATTCGGGTTTGAATCTCCGTTGGCTCCTCAATCATTCTGGTCGGCTTACCTTTGCCGACGCCCCACAATAGACAGGAATGCAGGCGGTGCATGTTCTCCATCGCCGTGGCGGCGGACATCGGGCAGCCTGCCCGTTTCAGCATGATCTCCACGAGCCGCAGGTAAGAAAGCGTAATGATGCAGGTCAGGATGTGACATCTGATCTTGCTGTCCGTCCAGTGTCTCACCGGCATCATTCCCACCAGATCATCATCCTTGCTGTTGCGGAATAATTTTTCTACCATATACCGGTCCAAGCTTGCCTGTACGATCTGCTCGGTTTCCCAGTCCATATTGTCGGTTACGATGATGTTCTTGCCGAACTTGTCGCAGTATCTCCCGATCCGGTAATAGTTCTTCCGAAAGCGCATGGACAACCGACCTTTTCCCACCTCCAGAGTCAGATCATAGAGGTCTTTCGGCAGATGCAACTCTTCACAGCATTTCCTATAGCGAGCTTCCACCTTCTTTGGGTCTTTCCACTGATAATGCTCTTTTCTTACCTTATCTCTCATGGAGTAGAGCGTCTCTTCCAGTCGGAAGAGTCTTTTTTCAAAATCGTAACGCTGCTTGCGGGCGGTCCTTGGGTTATACGTCACCACAACCGCGCGCTCTTTACCCCAGTATTCTCTGGTGGTCCGCCAAGCTGACAACAGGTCCTGTACCTTTCCGGTCCTCTGCAATTCCTGATTCTTTGCCGTATCGACAATAGTGAACTTGGACGCCTTTACATGGATCAGTTCCGGGGCAAAATACGACGAATAACAGGTGATAAAGTTGATATCCTCACACACATCTATCGCGGCAATGTTATCCTCCGAGTTCATCCCCTTGTCAAAAACAATGGTCAGCCTTCCGGGCTTCCCGGCAAAGCTCTTCATGCTTTCCATAACATTATCAATAAGGCTATTGAAAAGCTTTGAGTCGTGACGGTTCCCCTCGTATTCTTGATAAAAGAAAGGGAGCTGATTATCGCGGGAAACCAATAGCGCAACCCCCACCTGCCTGAGCCAATGACGCCCCTCTTTGTTGTTGCCCCTTTGGCACAACTCGGATTCCGTGTCGCTCGCCATAAAGGTAAAATAATTGGTGGTATCGAAAAGAAAAGAATCCGATGATGGTGGCTCCAGATCGGCCAGCTTCCGGAAAAACCGGCGGGCTATCTCGGCAACATCCTTCTCCGCCACCCGGTCCCATTTATCCCAGTATCTCTGCGAACTCAGCTCCTCCACTTCAACCGGCCTTATCTGCTGGATAGCCGTATCCCTGAACCAGCCGGGCAAAGCCCGCTTTGAGCAAGAATCTATCATCCTGTTGAAAACGGCAAAGAGGAAATATTCTCCCACCGAAGGGCCGGTTTCACCCTTGCCCTTCGGAACCACCGCATCAATCAGGCGCACCAAGTCTATATCTCGGTCGATATGATGCGCAAGCCAAAGGGCACCGAATTCCTGGGCCTGAATCTTTGAGTACCCTTCCTTTTTGCTCGATGCCATTTCGAGCATGCGTTCCAGCGACCCCAGGTAAACCTGACTTACCACGGTGGGCTTGCCATTAACGCGGGCTATCTCCCGTATGTAGTAGCAGGGTCTTCCCTTTTTCATTTTCTTGTGAAAGTGTGGCATGATGCGATTATGCCAGTAGGGTCTTACAAAGTCAAGAAAAATAATACAACTCATTATATTTGCATGTTAGTTTGTTGTTTTATAGGGTAATATAGTAGGGTCTTACATTCTGGACGGTACAACTACCTGATATTGCATATTATTTTGGCAAGATGACGCAATTACTCTTAAACTCCTGTTTGAATGGCATGAGGTTACCCAGGATATATGCAAGCCAATAAATAACTTTACAATATAGTCTTTTCCGAGTATCATGTTTCCATCTGAGAGAAGGAGGGGGAACAGATATGAGAAAAACGAAGCTTATGGTTACACATCCTGAAGTAACAAGCGAAAAGTTGGTCGATTTTGTTTCTGGTCGCGGGCCGATCCGTATGGGATTGAGGATTGCCATTTTGCAGGGGGTGATGGACAAGGCCCCAATTGATCAGCTGAGTCGTAGGCATAATTTGTCTCGCCAAGGCATTTATGATCTTGTAAGGCGGGTGAACGAGAAAGGCATCCTGGGAGTAGAAGAAGAAAAGCGTTCCGGTCGCCCCAGCAGTTTGACGACGGAAATATCTGATAATTTGAAGGAAATATTGCTGCAACCGCCGACGAGCCATGGATATAGTCAATCTCGTTGGGATGGTCCCTTGGTCAGAACGTACCTGAAGGAGAAGCATGAGATCGACATAGGGCGTAGCCAAGTCAATAATTGGATTCATAGCATCGATTTCTCCCTTCAGAGGGGACGTAAAAAATATAGCAAAGCAGACCCTGAAAAACAGGAGGCATTTGTCGAGGCTTTAAAAAAAA
>DATEVI010000072.1:0-2280 GCA_035281865.1 Geobacteraceae bacterium
GAAAGGATTTTAACGACTTCGGAGGTGGTCCTGGACGATTGCCTGATCTCATCCATACCGTCGATCACGGCCTGTACCGCATTCTGTCCGGTAGCCGCATCGGCGCTTACCTCCTGGACGATGGAAGCGGTATCCGAGGCATTTTCCTCGATATGTTTTATTGAGCCGTCCATCTCTGCAATCGACAGGGCGGTGGTTTCGACAGACTCCAGAAGGCTGCCGACGTTTGATCCCACCTGCTTTATGGCAGCTGTCATCTCAATGATCGAAGAACTTACCTCCTCCACGGAACCGGCCAATATTTCCACGCTGTGTGCCATTTCCACCATGCTTGAAGCCATTTCCGCGATCGAAGAAGAGCTTTCCGCTGCCGACTGTGAAACACTGTCCACACTCTCCGCCACTCCCTTCACCGACGAGTTTATCTGGGTCATGGCCGATGAAGTATTGTTGGCCGCTTCCACCTGGATTTCGGCGGCATCCAGCACCCTCTTCGAGGCGCCGGAAATATTGCCGGAAATGAGAGACAACTCGTCCACCGAGCGGTTGACACTTCTTACCATCGTGTTCAGATTTTCCACCATTCCGTTCAGTGCATTGTTCAGCTCGCCGATCTCATCTCCGTCTTTTGCCTGCCTTCGACTGTCCCCGCTTTTCCCGTCAGAGATCATGACACTTGTGAAATCACCGTCAGCCAGGCGGTTGGCCAACCCTACCGCGCCTCTGACCGGCCGGGTAATGCCCCTGGTTATCCGATAGCTGATAAAGGTCAGCAGCAGAACGGTGCCAAGCCCGAATATGAGGTTCCACTTCAAGAAAGAGGAACGCAACTCGTTGAAATAATCATCTTTGTTGACTCCCGGCACGACCCAGAGATTCCAAGGCTCTATGTAACGGTAGGCAACCATCTTGTCCTGGCCGGTCGTTTTCGCGGTATATTCATACACACCGGCCTCTTTATGTGTCCGTATGAAATCAATGTGGGGCTGGCCGGCCAGATTTTTTCCCTCATCCTTTTTGTGGACTACCAGAGTACCTTGCTCGTCAAGCATGAACGGATAACCGGTCTTCCCTATTTTCACGGAATTGAAGGCATCTTTGAAGCCTTCCTCCTTATATGCGTCCGGATTCGACCGGGCAATGTACTCGATGCTCTTTTCCAGGGCCTCGGCAACGGAATTGATATCCGCTTGCATAATAGTCTTGATCTCTCGAATCGAAAGGAAATACGAAAAAGAAACGCTGAATGCCACTGCCACAAAGGCGACCGCGGCGAAAAATATGAGGCGCGTTTTTATGCTGTTCAGGCTTGCCATACGGACATATCTCCTTTCGACTTACAAAAACTGGACATCCACAATCCGGTCACTCGAAAACTTTCACCGGCGAAAAGCTCAAGGTTTGTCATCATGGAATTTCCAGGCAATATTTTCTTTAAGAACCAAGCTTCACGATTCGGAATAAAAAAATAGCAATTCGTATTAACACCGTTTCACTCATTGCCCATCGCGCAATTTGGGGTGCCGATGCCCTAAGTAGTCAATATTTTTTAGTAATATTTTATTTATATATCCATGTCAATATTTTTCTTTCGTCCTCACACCGATATCCCCCCGTGCAGAGTTACAGAACTGACCGGGTCAGGACATCCGACACTTGCAACATGCTTCAACAGTCATGAACAAATCCGGCCATGGGCCTTTATTTGTTGTCATTACGATATGTTATGCGTGTTTGATTAATTGACAATGCCTGCTTTTTTTCGTACCATTTAAGCATGAACAGCACAATCGAGTTGTCTTACTGCCACGCTGATCGGCAGGAAGTGCGTTGGCGCACTAAGGAGGTAAAGATGGGAGCCAAGAGAAACATCAAGAAAGAGCTGTTTAGTGAATTGGATTTGAGCGGTTCTGAAAAAGAAATGCTCGATATGACAAAACTCAGCGACGACGACCTGTACCGAACTATAGGAACAGCCGCAAAAAATACACTGGATACCCTGAAACCGGGCACCGAATACCTGAAAAGCCGCAACATTGGAGATACCACGGGCAAATCGGCATTTTTCTTCACTAATCCGAAGATCGAACCAAAAGCCCCTGCTTTATACAGCGATCTTCCGGACGACCCCCTTGAAGCCGGCAAGGTGGTTTGCGGGCAGTTGGAAGGGTATCTGGACAAGGTAATATGCGAGACGGTAACGCACAGTTCCCTGTATGGTTTCAAGCAGGAGGCACTTAGGCTGGCGATGCAGTGCGTCGAAGCCATCGCGAAGGAGTA
>DATEVI010000073.1:0-5755 GCA_035281865.1 Geobacteraceae bacterium
GGGAGGAAATATGACGAATCTGCTGGAAATCTACAAATGTGATATCTGCGGGAATATTGTCGAAATTACGCATACCGGGGAGGGCGCGCTGATTTGTTGCGGCGAAGAGATGAAGCTGATGGTTGAAAATACCGTTGACGCCTCAAGGGAAAAACACGTTCCCGTGTTCGAGGCCGCAGCCGAAGGCCGTACCGTAAAAGTGGGCAGTGTACCCCATCCGATGGAAGAGAAGCACTATATCGAATGGATTGAGGTTGTGGCCGACGGAAAGACCTGCCGCCAATATCTGCAGCCGGGAGATGCTCCCATGAGAAGCTTTGGTTTTCCGACCGGGGAAGTAACTGCCAGGGCATACTGCAACTTGCACGGATTATGGTCGGCCAAGGGCTGACCTGGTAGTTGATAGAAATGAAAGGCCGTCGGGGATAACCCGGCGGCCTTTTCAGTTTCTGCCGTTTGATTCTCTATTCGATCACCTTTGCCGACAGAATGGTGACCGGTTCCACCGGAACATCCGCATGCCCTGCCTTCGATCCTGTCTTTACCTCGCGGATTGCATCCACCACATCCATTCCTTCAACGACCTGACCGAAAACGGCGTAGCCGAAGAGGTCCGGTGTCTTTCCCTTGTAATCGAGAAATTTATTATCCACTACGTTGATGAAGAACTGGGAAGTGGCACTGTCAATCACGTTGGTCCTCGCCATGGCGAGGGTCCCGCGCATATTGGACAGTCCGTTGGCAGCCTCATTCTTGATGGCAAATTTGGTCTTTTTCGGCTGCATGGATTCGTCCATGCCGCCTCCTTGGATCATGAAATTCTTTATGGCCCTGTGAAAAACCAGTCCGTCATAATACCCGTCCTTTACGTACGAGAGGAAATTTCTCACCGATATGGGGGCCTTGTCCTTGAACAATTCGATCGTGATGTTCCCCATGGAGGTTTCTATCACAACCTGGGGATTTTTTTCTTCCGTCATGGGTGTCTCCTTTAGTTTTTTCGTGGTTCAGTACTGATTTGTGTACCATAAAAATGCGTCAAATAAAATTCATTTTGCTCCGGCGGAGTTTTTCGGGAGACGTCAATCTGATGAAAATTTAATTTAAGAAATGGATATGACTTGCCGATAAATAAAGAAATGATACCAGCCGTTGTGTTGTGAAATTGATAATTAGGCGGGTACGCTCTGCATATTGATATGAAGGAGGAGCAAGCATGAAAATCAGAACAAAACTCATTACGCTGAATGTTGTTGTCGTATCGGTCGCCATCGCGGCCATTACTGCAGTCTCTCTTTATACTTTCAAGAAGGAGATGGAGCAGCAGGCTGTCAGTGACCAGGAGACCGGGCTGCGGACGCTCCGGGAACTCCTCTACCACAAAGGGCGCGACATCCGGATTGTCGACGGGAAACTGATGGCCGACAGTTTTGTGGTCAACGGTGACCATTCTCTGCCGGACCGTCTCAAGGAGCTTTGCGGGGGGACCGCGACTATCTTCATGGGCGATGAGCGTGTTTCCACAAACGTGTTAAAAGAGGATGGAAGCCGAGCGGTCGGGACAAGGCTTCAGGGGCCGGCCCATGATGTGCTGTTCAAGGAGGGGAAGCCTTATCGCGGCGAGGCAAAGATTCTCGGGACTCCCTATTTTGCGGCCTATGACCCGATCAAGGATGCCTCGGGAAAGACTATCGGGGCTCTCTACGTCGGCGTGAAAAAAAGTGATTACCTTGCTCCTACCACAAGACTTTCCTATCTCGTTCTAGCACTCGCTGCAATTCTTCTCTGCGCCGCGGCGATTGCCAACAGGTTCATCGCCTGTCGTCTGCTTGCTCCCCTCGACAGAATCCATGATGTTCTGGTAAATGCCGAGAGGGATGGGGACCTGACGCAGCGACTCGATTACAGGAAAAATGATGAGGTCGGCGGGATGTGCGTCGCATTCAACTCATTCGTGGAGAGATTGAACGAGATTGTGACCCGCATAGTTTCTTCCGCGGAGCAACTCACATCATCGTCGGGGTTACTGGTCGCGACTTCCCAGATGATGGCCGGCAGTGCCGATGACGTGGCGGGGCAGGCAGGGACCATAGCCGTGTCCAGTGAAGAAATGGCGGCTACGTCCAACGACGTCGCCAACAATTGCACGGTAGCGGCCGAGAGTTCTCAGCAGGCCAATAGTGCCGCGCTGACCGGGTCGTCCGTCGTTCAGGAAACCGTGTCGGTGATGAACCGCATTGCGGAGAGGGTGAAGGAATCGGCCCAGACGGTCGAGAGCCTCGGGGGCAGGTCCATCGAGATTGGCGAGATTGTGGGCACCATAGAAGACATTGCCGATCAGACCAATCTGCTGGCCCTCAATGCCGCCATAGAAGCTGCTAGAGCCGGTGAGCAGGGGAGGGGATTTGCCGTGGTTGCGGACGAAGTTCGAGCCCTGGCGGAAAGGACGACAAAAGCCACTAAAGAGATCGGCAAGATGATCAAGGCCATTCAGCAGGAAACGAAGGATGCGGTCGGCTCCATGGAAGAAGGGGTAGCCGAAGTGGAAAAGGGAACCGCTGAAGCGGCGAAATCGGGGAAGGCCCTGGCGGAAATACTAGACCAGATCGGCAACGTGACCATGCAGGTGAACCAGATAGCCACAGCGACCGAAGAGCAGACCGCCACTACCAACGAAATCAGCAGCAACATCCACATGATTACCGAGGTGATCAAGGCCTCCGCGGAAGTGGCAAAAGATAGCGCCGATGCGGCCAGTCAGCTATCAGTGGTTGCTGAAGAATTGCAGAGCGTCGTCGCTCATTTCAAGGTTTCAGCGTGATGCACGGCGGATGTCCATGGGGCGGGCCGGCTTCGAATCAAAGAGGCTGTCCGGTCTTGTCAGTCGAGAATAAATAACGGCGCCAATAAAAAAACCCCCTCAAATATTTCAACTTGAGGGGGTTTTTTATCAACCGTACGGCGATCAGCCAAAAATCTTTTTCAACAGAGTACGCAGCAAGCCGGTTTTCGGTTTTCCGGCGGACTCAAACCTTTCCCTGATTTCCTTGATGAAATCGGCAAGTTGAGTTTCGGTTTGCTCCTTGGGTGCGGTTTTTTCCATTACAGTCCCTCCTTCAGCATTTTATTAATAGCCCGTGCAGTCATTCCAGGTTCATGCCGTGATCTGGCCCCGCGATTGAATCATCCTCTCATGTTTCAGTTAGCCGTGTTTCAGTACGCTTGCTTAAAGCTGTGGAAATATAAAGTATATTTTCATGGAAGTCCATTTTTTTTCTTTGTTAAAATCTGGTAGTTTTACCAGTTGCAGCCCCTGCACTTCGTCACATAAAATAGTAATAGAAATCCGTGAACGAACCCGGACCGAATAAACGGCCACGAGGGAACTTATGAAAAAGTTTGTATTGATATTATTATCCTCATTTATCCTTGTAAGCGGCTGCGCCAGTTTGAACGACCTGGCCAAAGAAGTCATGAAAGCCAGGCAGGGGGGGAGAGAAGGAATCTCGAAAGTCTATCCGGTCAACACGCGTGAGGCATGGGATATTACAATGGCTGTTTTTTGCTGGGAAAAAACTGATGAAATCGAGGAACACCGCGATGAGAATTACGTAATTACAAGCACGGGAATGAAAATGGTGGCGTTCGGATCGGTAATGGGAGTGTGGATCGAACCTGTGGATGCGGAGCATACAAGAATTACGACTATAACAAAACGCAGGGTCCGCTCCGATTGTTTCACCGAGCTCACCGGGCCGAAGTTTTTCAAGAGATTCGAGCAGGGGGTGAGAATTGTAAAAAGCGGCAAAAAATTACCTGTCACGCCCCCTGAAGGGTAGCTTATTCCCCTACTTCCAGATGTCGTAGCCAACGGTCACCATGAAGCCCTCAGTCCAGAGGATGACGAATTGGGTGCTGGCACGCTTGTATTTGTAGCCTACGACCGGAATGATCCCCAGTCCTATGCCGTTAAAATTGACGGGTATTTTGTTGTCGTAGGGCTTTACGTATCCCAGAAGCGCTCCGGCCGTAAGCTTGAAATACAGATGACTGTCCTCGGAGCCGTATATCCAGCGTTTTCCGCCATAAACATAACCTGAGGGCTGGTAAAAGGAATTTCTGAAATAGGCTCCCCCCACTTCCCACCTTGAAGCCGATTCCCACTCCACATTCACGAACCACGGAAATGAATTGTGATACGGTTTTTTGTCGTAATGTTGTACGTACGGGCCGAAGTGTAACGATACCAGACCGTTTTTAGGTGGAGGGTCCGCACAGGCGGTATTAATACTTATGAGCAGGCACATGCACAATAACCCGCGGAAAAGGACAAATTTCAAGGCGTAACCCTTCTGTCAGCGTTGCCGACATTTGCGCGGATTCGAACACGAACCCTTCAACCTCTCGCCGATTGGGAGACAAACGTACGTCCCTGGAGAACCTCCCTGACGGCGGGAATCATGTCCATCGCCGCAGTCCGCTTGAGAACGAAGCCCGCGGTTCCCGCCGCCAGGCATTCCTCCACGACGGTACTGTCGTCATGAATACTCAGGATGATGAATAACAGATCGGGATATCGCTTTTTCAGGAAGCGGGCGATATTACCCTCGGAGGAGACGCTAAGCGAAAGATCCGCCACTACGATGTCGGGCATTAGCTTGTCGATGGCGGCAACAAGAGATTTTTCGTCGGCTGCCATCACGACCACCTCGAACATGGTTTCAAGCAGATCCCGGACACCCCTGAGCATGTTCAGATGGCTGTCCGCAAGTATTACGCAGTGTCCCCGCATGAACATCTCCTTTCCGTCCAACCCGGATGGCCCGTTTTGAAAAAATCAAACAAGGCTCGTGTGCCTTGCTCTATGACAGGTTACCGGCTGAAAGCGATGTTCACAACTCGTAAAAATACCTATTTTGCTGAAAATAATTTCAGGTGGGAACTGGGTGGCTAGCCCGTTGTTATACCATGCTTGACGGCATATTTCACAAGTTCGGCGATGGTCTTCAGGCCCAGTTCCTCCATCAAGCGGTATTTGTGAAACTCCACCGTTCTCACGGAGATGTTGAGAATGGAGGCAATCTCTTTTGCGGAGCGCCCCTCGGACAGAAGCTGCAACACCTCTCGTTGTCGGGCCGACAGTATCTCGCATGGATTCTTTCCCTGTCCGGAGCCACTCCTGTAATAATTCATGAGCTCTCCGGCAATCATCGGCGACACGTAGGTGTGTCCCAAGAGGGCCTGGTGAATCGCCGTTATGAGTTCCGTGGACGCCGAATGTTTCATGACGAATCCCGAAGCTCCCGCTTCGAAGGCGCTTACGGCATATGACAGGTCCGTATGCATGGTGAGAAAGACGATCTTGATGCGCGGATACTCCTTTTTGATCTGCCGGATCGCCTCGATGCCGTTGAGCAAAGGCATGGAAATGTCGGCCACGATTAAATCCGGCCGCAGTTCTTTGGCCATGGTAACGAGGGACCGTCCGTCTTCGGCAGTACCCACAATATCAAACTCAAATTCCAGAAGGCTTCGCAGGCCCTCCAAAACTATCCGGTGATCGTCGGCCAGCAATATGTTTACCGTTTTCACGGATTGCTCCAGTCTACAAGCTCTGTGAATTCAATCGTGGTGCCGCGGTCCGCTCCCGCCAAACGGCACTCTGTTCTCGCCTGAGTCATATCCAGCATTTACAGTCTATCATAATAATTTATGAACTGAACTTTGATGCACTCGCAAAAAAGCACACCGGTCG
>DATEVI010000074.1:0-3304 GCA_035281865.1 Geobacteraceae bacterium
TATTCTCTTCCCGGTCCTATTCGGTGCGGTTGGTGATCTCGATCAGGTGGTAGCCGAACTGGGTCTTGACAGGACCCAGGACCTTTCCCACTTCACCCGTGAAAACGACCTCGTCAAATTCCTTGACCATCTGTCCAGGGCCGAATGTCCCCAAGGCTCCACCGTCTCTCTTTGAGGGACAGAGTGAATGCTCCTTGGCGACGGCGGCGAAATCCGCACCGGCCTCGATCTGCGCCTTGAGATTTTCACACATTTCCATGCTGGCCACGAGAATGTGGCGGGCACTTGCTCTTTTCATTTCGTTCTCCTTCGGATGGGATTTTGGTTTTCAGCATCGCCGGGCGATACCGTCTCAACACAGTCTATCACAGGGAGCGTGACAATAATAACGCCTTTTATCTCCAGGGAAATTACGGCAGTTCCAGCGGCGGCTCCGTGAGCGCCGCCAGTTGTTCTCGCAGAGCCAGGATCTGTTCCCCCCAGTAGCGTACGGTGTTGAACCAGGGGAAGGTACGGGGGAATATGGGGTCTTTCCATCGGCCGGCAAGCCAGGCGCTGTAGTGGAGCATGCGCAGGGCTCGAAATGCTTCGATCAGGCGCAGCTCACGGTGATCCAGGTCACGGAACTCCGAATAGCCTTCGATCAGCGCGGCCAACTGGGCCGTCTGACGGGGCCGGTCGCCGGAGAGCATCATCCACAGGTCCTGCACCGCCGGTGCCATGCGTGCATCGTCGAAATCGACGAAATGGGGAGCGCCGTCGCGCCAGAGAACATTGCCGCTGTGACAGTCGCCGTGGACGCGAAGATAGAAGACCTGTCCGGACTCGGCCAGGACCGCTTCTATGTGTTCCAGCAAGAGGTCGGTGACGGATATATAGCTTTCCCGGTAATCATTGGGAATAAAATGCTCTATGATAAGGGTCACGCCGGCACGACCGAAGCTCTCGATATCGAGGGCCGGCCTGTGCCTGAACGGCCGCACCTCGCCAATGTTGTGAATGCGGGCCAGCATGCGACCAAGGATCTTCAGGTTATCCAGATTGTCGAACTCCGGGGCATGCCCACCCTGGCGCGGATAGAGGGCGAAACGAAATCCATCGTAGTGAAAAAGGCTTGCACCGGCTTCGTTCGTCCATGGGGCGACCACCGGCAGTTCGTGTTCGGCCAACTCCAGGCAGAATTGGTGCTCCTCTAAAATCTGCTCGTCGCTCCAGCGGACGGGGCGGTAGAACTTGGCGATGAGCGGCAGGCCCTCCTCGATGCCTACCTGGTAGACGCGGTTTTCGTAGCTGTTCAAGGCCAGTGTGCGGCAATCGCAGCGAAACCCCTGGCTCTCGACGGCGTCCATAATGAAGCCGGGGGTAAGGATATTAAAAGGGTGCTGGTTTTCCGGCATCTGTCGTTTTCTCCATGGCGTTTCGCAAATTGAAAGTTGTTGAATTCACCATATCATCAATCGTGTCGGGAGCCAAGAAGCGCAATACAGTCCAAACCAAAGAAATTTCCACAAATTGACAATGTATCAATGCCTGATATATTTCTAGCCAAACAATTTCATTAATAGGAGGAATGTTGTGGATATTCTCAAAGTTTACCAGTATGCCTTGCAGCGGGAAATCGAGGGAAAGCGCTTCTTTGAACAGAATGCCGAACGTCTTAGCCATGCGGCAGCAACGGGCGCGTTCAAAAACCTCGCCGCTGAGGAACAAAAGCATATAGATTTTATCCAGGAGCAGATTGATCTGGTCAAGAAAGGTGCTCCCCCTGACCTTACCTTGGGAAAAGAGATGCAGAATGAAGGTTTCTTTTCGCAGCGTGCAGTTTCAGAATTTATTGACAACACTACCCTTGAGTCGATGGTTCCCGACCTGCCGGTACTTCGGATGGCATACTTGATCGAGCGCGACTTCGCGGAATTTTATGAGAAAGCGGCTGATCAAGCTGAAGGGGAGGCAAAAGCGGTGCTGAAGATGTTGGCAGACTGGGAGCGTGGACACGAAAATCTTTTCAAAGAGTACCATGACAAGGCGTTCCAGGAGTATGCGGGGATGCCGTGGGGTGGCTAGCAAACGTCTTAAGGTAAATATGGAAATGGTAAAGGCAACACGCCTGTGTTGCCTTTACCATTTCCATAGACAAAATCCACTGGGCGCAAGGGTCGAAGACCCGGTCAGTTTACTTCTGACAGAGACGGTTTAAAAGACTCAAAACGTTTTCTCCCCTCACAACCCTATCCCTCAATCCCCAATCACAACGAACAGAGATTAATCTAAAGACCAATTTCATCAATTCGTAATAATCTATGTCCTTCGAAGACAGTTAGTATTTCAATACTGTTTTCCTTAAACTTATATACTATTCGATATTTCCTGAATATTAACTCTCTGACGTCTGGATTGGCGACTTCAGGGACAGCCCTACCAATACGAGGATTATCAGTCAATGATTGTACAACATGCTCAATAATCTGATCGACAAATCTTGCTGCTCGTTCCGCACTGTCTTTTGAAATAAAATCTTCAATTTCAGTCAACTGCCCAAGGGCCTCATATGTCCATATAATCTTCATCCCAGCTTATCCCTTGCTTCTTCTGGCAGTTAATGTCGTTTTGATTTCCTCAGTACTGAGTGTCCTTCCGGCGTCGGCATCCGAAATTCCTCTGCCAACGGAATCAAGAAAAGATTTTCTATATACCAATTCGTCGTAGTCATTTGGTGACAACAGAACCCCGGCCGGTTTACCATTCTGCGTAATAATCACGGGATGACCAGTATTATGAAGGCTTTTAAACCACTTGGAGATGCTTGCCTTAAACTCGGCTATTGGAATAATATCTTTCTTGATTGAAATAGTTTTCACGGGTGAGCTCCTTATTTTGACTTTTTCACAAGTCTAGATATAGACCCATTCATAGGACATATCAAGGTTTTGTTTTTTCCGCAACCAGGCAGGCCGACGGCCGCAATCAACAACCCTGCCAGCGCCATCTATCATGAATCCTCTTCGCTCCGATCCTTGTCCCGGCCGAGTCCGGTCTGGTGCTCACTCTCGGCCGGTCAACCTTGCGTTGACATTTCAGGACATGAAATGTTTAATACAAACTGCAATTTATATGAATTGCCGGATAAAGAGCAACGATCAAAATTTACCTTACAAGTCAAAGGCAGGAATACCATGAATCCCGATAACAAGAAATTCGACACACTCATGGAACTCATGCGCCGTCTGAGGGCGCCGGGTGGATGTCCCTGGGACGCAGAGCAGACCCATGAGAGCCTGAAGAGATATCTACTGGAAGAGAC
>DATEVI010000075.1:0-8076 GCA_035281865.1 Geobacteraceae bacterium
TGGAATTGAGGGTGTAACTCCGGTGAAAATTACTTTCAACAAGAAAGGTGAAGTTGAGAATGTGGAACTTCTCGAGTCGTCAGGGAGCAAAATCCTTGACAATGAGGTGTTCAGGACATTGCGGATGATAGGCCCCATAGGGGCTTTTCCGAAAGGGTACGGAAAGGACAAGTTCAACCTGATCGCATTCTTCCAGTATGGAATTGTCAGGGGGATGAGCAGGGGAATGCTCCACTGATAGCGAACTATCCGAGTCTTGCCCTCAGGTATTTCTCGAACTCGCCATTCAGCTCCTCCCTTTTCAGGGCCATGTCCACGGTGGCTTTGAGAAAACCGAGCTTGTCTCCGCAGTCGTAACGAGTCCCATCGAATCTGCAACCGTAGATGGCCTGTTCGGCCAGAAGCTTGTGAAGAGCGTCGGTGAGCTGGATTTCACCACCTTTACCGGGTGGCTGGTTTTCGAGAATTGGGAAAATTTCCGGGGTGAGAATATATCGTCCTATGATGGCGAGATCGGAAGGGGCATCTTCTCTCTTTGGTTTTTCTACCATATCGATGACTTCATATGTGTTCTTCGAGATGCTGTTGGCCTTCACGCAGCCATAAGCAGAGATGTTCTCCATGGGGACCTGTTCAAGGGCGAGCACTGTTCCCTGATGGTTGCGGTGCACTTCCATGAGCTGGGAAAGGCAGGGATTTATGGCATCAATAATGTCGTCGCCCAGCAATACAGCGAAAGGTTCATTCCCGATAAACTCTTTTGCGCAAAGAATTGCGTGACCCAGGCCCAGTGCCTGTTTTTGACGGACATAAAAAATCTTTATCATCTCGGCAATTTCGCGCACTTCCCTAAGAGTATCATTCTTTCCCTTCTCTCGAAGAAGGGATTCCAGTTCGAAAGAAATATCAAAATGGTCCTCAATTGCACGCTTTCCGCGACCTGTGACGAAAAGGATCTGCTCAATACCGGATGCGACTGCTTCTTCCACAACATACTGCACAAGCGGTTTGTCGATTAGAGATAGCATCTCTTTTGGTGAAGATTTTGTTGCCGGCAAGAATCGTGTTCCTAGACCGGCGACCGGAAATACTGCCTTTTTTACTATCATGATAGACCCGTTTCCCGCTAAGACAAGCGATGTAGAAATTCTTAAATGTGCAAGAATATTATGTGCAGCAAGTAGCGGAAATGCAAATTTTATCCTGCAAAAAATTTATTATTCTTGGAGAGTCCTCTTTGCCGATTGCAGAGTGTTATAAAGGAGCATCGTGATGGTCATGGGGCCGACACCTCCAGGAACAGGCGTAATGTACGAGGCGCGTTGGGCCGCAATAGAAAATTCAACATCTCCAACCAGTTTTTTATCGCCGACCCGGTTTACGCCGACATCGACAACAACCGCTCCTTCTTTTATCCATTCACCCTTTATCATCTCGGGTTTCCCGACCGCAGCTATCAGAACGTCCGCCATTCTCACTTTATCTGGAAGGTTCCTGGTTTGCGAGTGGCAGAGCGTCACAGTGGCATTCTGCTGCAAGCACATGAACGCAACAGGCTTGCCGACAATGTTTGAGCGACCTACAACTACAACTTCTTTCCCGGTCAAGTCAATTCCGGATTTTTTAAGCATAACCATGATGCCATAGGGAGTACAGGGTTGGAAGATGGGTTTCCCCGTTATGAGTCTTCCCACATTATAGGGGTGAAAACCGTCAACGTCTTTTTCTGGCGATATGGCCTCAACAATCTTTGATTCGTTTATGTGTTTCGGAAGCGGAAGTTGTACTAGGATTCCATGTATACTTTTTTTTCTGTTGAGACTGTCTATAAGAGCGATAAGCTCGTTTTCGCCGGTTTCGGCAGGCAATTTATATTCATCGGAGTGAATGCCGACATCTCGACAGGCCTTTTCCTTCATGCTCACGTAAACCTTGCTGGCAGGGTTGTCGCCAACAAGTATGACAGCAAGACCCGGGATAATACCTTGTGATTCCAAGCGGTTTACCTCAACGGCTATTTCGCCGCGGATTTTTCCGGCAATAGATTTACCATCAATTAATATAGCCATAATGACATTCCTGGGGGCAAGTATAATTCACCAGAACGATTTTCCTGCAAGGGAGACGTTTCATGCTAAAAACAAACTTCAGTGAGTTTCACTTGTGGTGATGTTTTGCAGCAGCAAAGTATTGAAAGGGCATTTTGGCAAAGCCCACAGTGGGCATATCTGCATCAAAAAAACCCCCTTGCGGGGGGTCGGATGCACTATGCGGCGGAAGGGCACGACTCACAAGACCCTGAGGCGGGGCAGCCCGAGGCCTTGGTCTCCTTGCCTGTATTGTATCCCTGGGCGTACCAACCGCTGCCCTTCAAGGCGAACGCGCTTTGTGAAATGAGCTTGCTTACCTGACCCCCACAACGAGGACACTCGTTGGCAGGTTCGTCGGTGAACTTCTGCCTCAGTTCGAACTGATTGTCGCAGGCATCACATTTATACTCATATATTGGCATTTTAAACCTCCAGATAATCTTTTGTTATGCACAACGCCATCATCGGCAGTCGTCAGCCTTGGCGTGCGGTTCATATGGTATAGTCTCAAACCGGTTATTTTTACTTCTCAACGTGTTTACAATATAAGAATTCTCGGGGTAATTTGTCAACCCACTTTGGGATGATAAGAGAAGAAGGAAATGCTACTTGTAAAAACACTTTGTCATGTAGAAAAGAAGGGGAGTGCGGTAGATGATCCCGACAACCTTCTTATCACGAACCACGGGCACCCTCTGAAACCTGTGCTTCACGAAAAGCTCCGCGACATCCATAATCAAGGCCTCTTCGGTGACCGAAATGGGCTGCCTCTCCATAATTTCTTCGACCAGCTTTTCTCCGATATTTTTGCAAAGCACGTCAAAAAAACGTGCAGGTGTTGAAATAGCATGTTTTGCTTTTGCCGAGCTTTCCAGGAGAGCCGTTATCAGCGTGAGAGGGGTGAGCATCCCGGCAAGTTCCCCGTTGTCGTTGACAACCACCAGACCTGGCGCCGCATTTATGAAGCTTTCGTCGCCGAAGTTGCTTCTCAACATGAGGACAGCATCTTTGACGGACGCTTTTCTGGAAATTGAAGGAACTTCGGATACCATTATTTCTTTGGCTTTCATTCAGAACTCCATTTTTTTTGTAGTAGTTCGAGAAGATCTTCCTTCTTTACGTTGACGGCCTTTATTGTTTTGTGCCGGGACTTTTCTCCTCTAATTATGATCAATCGTGATTTAGCTATTCCCAGCAATCGTGCCAGGTATTCCGTACACAACCTGTTTGCGGACCCTTCTACCGGTGGAGATGTTAAACGCAGTTTAAGCTCGTTTCCACATATTCCGCACAGTTCGTTCCGAGATGCCTTTGGTTGAACATAGACACTGAAAACAATACCGTCAGCAGTCTCGATAATACTCAGACTGTTTTCCGGGGTGTCACTCTTCATTGAGGGAGAGCATTTTATAGTAGGAATCCAATAAGGATTTCAGAGATGATTCAAACTGCAGTTTCTGTCTTCGCAATTCCTGGATTTCGCTATTGAGATGAACAAGCCGGTTTTCGCTGTCCGCAACCAATTTATCGGCTTTTATCTCAGCCTCGGCCACGATAAGACCGGCCTCCTTTTGGGCGTTGTTTTTCATTTCTTCGATTACCCGCTGGGCTGCCAGAAGCGTTTCCCGGATTTCCCTTTCCCTTTGGGTCATCTCTTCTTCGACTATGGCTGCTTTCCGAACCTGCTCCTTGAGATCACCGTTCTCGCGGACAAGTTCTTCCACTTCCTTTGCAACCAATTGAAGGAAGGTATCCACTTCCTCAGGATTCAGTCCACCAAATACTTTACCTTTAAACTGCTGTTGCTGAATGTCCAGAGGGGTAATTTTCACTATTATACTCCGATTCCGAATTGTAATTTAGCAGCCAGTTGACCAATCGATTTGATGACGAATCTCTGCAGGAAAATGATAAAAAGAATGACCGCAATAGGCGAGATATCCAGTCCGCCGAGGTTGGGCAGAATCTTCCGAACACGGTCCAGCACCGGATCGGTTGCCCTGCAAAGAAACCGAACGATGGGGTTGTAGGGGTCAGGATTCACCCATGAGATTATTGCCCTCGCAATAATTATGTACATATAAATGGTCAAACTGTAGTCAAGGATGTCGGCGACTGCACTCAAAAAATTGGCCAGGATGAACATGCGGGCTCCGTTTCAAAATTCGTTTTATGTTTGCATGGTTATACAGAAAAAGGCAGTGCATGTCAAGGTTGACGGGCAGTTTACGGGCAGCGTGGGACCAAGAAAAGACAATGTTTCTCCGCGTGTTAAAGATTGTGAAACAGGTAAAAGCCTATATAATGGAGTTACTGTGAAAGGAGATATTTCATGTCCTTACTAAAGAACTGGTGCACGGTGGATGAGGCGGAATCGAAGTTAGGGATCAAACGTTCCCTGATCCTGAAATGGGTCGAAGAAGGGATAGTGCGTTGTGAGGAGGAAGACGGAAAAGTAGTGCGCGTGAATATGGACGACCTGGAACTTAAAGTGGCAGAAAGAATGCAGCCCTAAACTCCATCCCATACCCGTCAGTGCTGAAACAGGATATTTCATATCGATGGTATGACAGAATCATTTTCGGCCGGTGTACACAGTTACGATCCCGAAGGTAAGATCGTGATGGGCTATCCCTGTGAAACCGCAAGATGTCAGGTCAACAGTGAAATCTTCCCGCGAAGGGAATTGATAGACTGATTCCGGCAAATACCTGTAAGCGCTGAGCTTTGAAAAAAGGCCTCCGACGATCGGAAGCACACACCGGAAATACAATTGATAGACATGCCGGAAAATCCTGTTCCGGGGAATCGAAAACTCCAGAATTACAAGCTTCCCGCCGGGTTTGAGAACTCGATACATTTCCCTCAGTCCCTGGTTTCTGTTGTCCAGGTTCCTTACCCCGAAGGCAATAGTAACCGAGTCGAATGCGCAGTCCCGAAATGGGATTATTTCACAGGGAGCTACGGCAAAGAGAATTCGATCCGGATGCGATGAAATGCCCGTTTTTGTACTTGCTATGTCAATCATCTCTTTGCAGAAATCCATTCCAACTATGCTGACCGAGGCCGGCGTTGCCGAGGCAATGTGCAGCGCCATGTCGCCGGTGCCGGTCGCCACGTCCAGTATTCGTCCTCCACTGCTGTAATCGATCAGATTTACGGCGAACCTTCTCCAGCGGATGTCAAAACCAAGGCTCAACAACCTGTTCAGGAAGTCGTAACGGGGGGCAATCCCTCTGAACATCTCGTGAACCTGTCTGCCTTTGTGTGACATTTCAAACATTTAATCTGTCCTTTTTAGACCAAAAATGTTATGTAATTCCATTCGTATGAGACTGAATTCAAGTAATATCCGGTACCTGCCGTCTCAATGGGACAGAGTATAACCTTATATTGCCCGGCAAGGCGCTGTAAAGCAAAAACATTATCTGAAGGAGTTTGAAAGTTGCTTTCAATTATCCGCTGGCAGGATATTGCAGATATCATAATCATGAGCTTTCTCGTTTATCAGCTTTACGGCTGGTTCAAAAACACGAAGGCTTTTCAGGTCGTGATCGGGCTCGTCTCGCTAGGAGTCGTGTATCTCATAACCCGAAACCTCGGATTCTTTATGACAAGTTGGATTCTTGAGGAATTGGGAACGGCGCTTTTTGTCTTGATTATCGTTATTTTCCAGGCCGAAATTCGCCAGGCACTCTATCGCTTCAGCCCTTTGCGAAGTATTTTTGGGCGACAGGATAACGGGAATCAACTCGATCTCGTTGAACTGACAGGCTTGATTTTTTCTCTGGCCAAAGAGAAAACAGGGGCTCTCATTGTTTTTCAGCGAAAAGAGCCGCTCGATGAATATTTGCTGCATGGCGTCGTCTTGGACAGCGTGGTAAGCGGACAGTTGATCGGCAGCATTTTCAGGGACGGTACTCCCCTGCATGATGGAGCAATCGTAATACGGCACGGAAGGGTCCATCAGGCGTCAGCCCACTTGCCTCTGTCGGTGAATACGGAGATCCCGCTCTATTACGGTACAAGGCACAGGGCGGCGCTTGGACTGACTGAGCGGTCCGATGCCGCAGTAGTTGCCGTATCTGAGGAGAGGGGCGAAGTATCCCTTGCCTTGTCCGGTGGACTGCAGAAAATCGATACTCCCGAAATCCTTGCCGATCAGTTGAACAACCTCCTTTACACTCCTGTTCAGGAAACGTCGAAGACATCTTTGTGGAACCGGCTACATAGAAATTTCTGGTCCAAGCTGATAACCGTGCTGCTTGTTTTCATAACCTGGCTGATTGTTACGACCCGGGAAGGGGAAATCACCAATACGCTTGTCCCGGTTACATTCCGGAATCTACCGGACAATTTGCTGCTTACCAAAAGTTCTCCTGATCGGGTGGAAGTTCAGATGAAGACTATTTCCAGTCTTATTCCGGCTCCGAAAGAGGGGGAAGTGGCAGCGGAGATAGACCTTGCAAAAATCAAGGGAGGTACCACTGCCGTTCCAATCAGGAAGGAAGACTTCAGAAGTCCTCCGGGTGTTGTCATCAGCAGGTCCAAACCCTCCACTCTGCAGGTCACAATCGAGAAAAAGGCGCAAAAATGGTTACGGGTTGAGCCGAAAGTTGTCGGAAGGCCGGCGGAGAGACAGAGACTGCGAAGAATAAAGGTCGAACCCTCTGCCGTCAGGGTTGAAGGGCCGGAGAGGACGCTGTCGCGACTGGAGTACATACAAACCGAGGAAATCGCTCTTCCGGACATTGATCAGAGCACTACAATCGAAAAAAAGCTGGTTACGCCCTCGACGCAGGTCAGAGTACTCTGGGAAGGGAATGTAAAAATTAGACTATCCTTAACTAGATAGGCCGGTATATTGCATAGGTTGTTTCTTGTATAGAGGGGTTGACAATGTTCATGTTTGAATGTATAAAGGCACGAAATTTTAGAATCATGTTTTGTTTTTTATGAATTAGGAAGGAGGGACCATGAAGAAAAGTATTTCACTGGCTGTACTATGCCTCTTGACAGTCACCTTCCCGGCCGTCACCTTCGCAGCAAAAACCCACAAAGTGAAAAAGAACGATACCTTATACTCCCTTGCAAAGAAATACCACCTAACAGTGGATGACATCAAATCGGCCAACAATAAAGTGAGCAGCCGCCTCAAAAGTGGCGAAGTGATCATAATTCCGCCAAGGTCCGTGAGGGCGGGAGGGGAAGAAGAAACAGGAAGGTCAAAAACGACTGGAGTGACTTACCGGGTAAAGAGGGGCGACAGTCTTGCAAGGATAGCTAAAAGAACTGGAGTGTCGGTTGCGGAGCTGAAGCGACTGAACGGCCTTCGTAACAATAAGGTAAAACCGGGCCGTGAATTGGTGTTGAAAGAGTCGGAGCCTGCCGAAAAGCCGGCAAAAATTATGGCAAAAAGTGTGGCAAAAAGATATGTCTTGAAAAATGACAATTTTCTCAGTGACAACAGATATGAGCAAACTCTTGCAGAACTGACGGATTTTGACCCCGAGAAGAAGGTTGATCTGAACGAGAAAATGGAGACAACGCTTGAAGTCTCCAAACGTCTGAATAAAACAGCTTTCAGTTTCCTGGGCACCCGGTACCGTTTCGGCGGCAACAGCAGAAACGGCATCGACTGTTCGGCTTTTGTCCAGAACGTTTTCAGACAGCTCGAAGTGGACCTGCCACGAACTGCCCGCGAGCAATACTGGGTGGGCGAAAAAGTCAATCCGTATGACCTTCAGAAGGGGGACCTGCTTTTCTTTCGCACGTACGCATCGTTTCCTTCCCACGTTGGCATCTATCTTGGTGACAACAAGATGATTCACGCGTCATCGCGCGACAGGAAAGTGGTCATCTCTCCCATTACGAGTTACTACCGGTCGCGTTTTATCGGCGCTAAAAGGCTGGCCCAGATTGACCCGCAGCTCATCAGACTCGAGGAACTTTTCGCCGGCACCGGTATACTCGAAGAAAAAGAGGA
>DATEVI010000076.1:0-8835 GCA_035281865.1 Geobacteraceae bacterium
GATCTCCAACGCGAGCAAAGGGATACATGAGATAATTGACCGGCTCTCCAGGTTGGGGAGGATTGAGAACGAGATCACGCCCCGTGGAAAGCTTTACCCGGTACGGATCTATTCCGCCCCAGAAATATGCCCGGTATTCCGCGGTCTTCGCGTCTTTAAGATTCAGGTTTTCCGTCAGCATGGCCTTGCGTACATCGGCTGCATCGATCGGTACCCAACCGTAACCGGGCAGGTAGAATTCCGCCCAGCAATGCTGCCATGTGGTGATGTCCTCGGTAGCCTTCTTCCCTAAACGGATGCCGAAAACTTCACGGGACGGGACGCCCGCCGCCCGGGCCAGCGCAACGAATACCGAATGAATGTCGGCACACTTGCCGCCCGGTCTCTCCAGCAGTTTACAGACATCACCTTGGCCGCAGCCGCGGGTTTTCGGGTCGCGATAGGTGTTGTCGCAGGTCCAGTCGTATATCGCCTTTGCCTTCTCCTGCACCGTCTTCTTTCCGGCCGTTATGGTCCGGGCGAGCTTCATTATTTCTCCATCGAGCGGCGCCAGTCTCGTGCCTTTCAGAAATTGCCCGTAATCGGCCGGATCCCAGGCAGCTTCCTTCTTTGGAAAGTCCCGACGAATCACTTCCCGGCGTTCGGCCTTGAAGGTGAAGGTCAACTTCCTGCTTTTTGCTTCCTTGCCCCATTTCGCATGCAACATTGGCGTACTGTTAAGGTTGTCCGCGTATACCGCCGAACTGGCGTAATCCCCGGAGATTTTCACGTCGGTAATCGACTGGTCCCGGTCGGACACAGGATAAGGGAGCCAGAGCTCCGCTTCGTTACCGCTTTCGTGTGCGGAGAGATCAACGGATATGGTTACGTTGCCCGAATGACTTTTCGCCGATGCCATGGAAGCAAAGGGTGTGCAGAGCACCACCAGGAAGATCAACATCATTACACTTCTGTTGCAGAACATAAAACCTCCGTTTGTGCAGAGCTGTCAAAGAATAGGGAAAAAGTGTAGGTGAACGGTGGCGGGAAAGTCAAATTGATATTATCGAATAAAAAGGCGAATCTTATCGCATATTTCAATACCACCTCACAGCAGGGGGAATTCACCCATCCATGATGCATTGCAGCCGTGCTACGGCGTGTCGGACAAGGGCGAGATATGCTGGATGTCACCGGAATTCTGTGATGACCCTTGGCGAACTTCGCAGGCAGGACTTCCACCTGCTTCATTTGAGGGGGAAGGTGAAATGGAAGGTGCTGCCGGCGCCGATGCTGCTTTCAGCCCAGATCGTACCCCCCAGTTTTTCCACTATCTGCCGTGTCAGCGCCAAGCCGAGTCCGGTGCCGCCGTATCTTCTTGTTATCGACGAGTCCACCTGGGTGAACTTGCCGAAGATCATCTCCATCTGATCGGTGGGAATACCCACTCCGGTGTCCCGGACGGAGAACAGAACGAACCCGCTACCCGGTGGCTCGGCATCGTCCAACCGGCGGACGAAGACCTCAATCCGGCCTTTCTCGGTGAATTTTACAGCATTGCCTATGAGATTCACCAGCACCTGCCGCAATCTCCCCTCGTCCCCGTGCACCTGCTGCGGCACCGAACCCTCGACCTTCCACGAAAGATCAAGCCCCTTCTCCCTCGCAGTCAATGACACAACCTCGACGGCTGACCTTATCACTTCAGGGATCGAAAAAGACTCCTGTTCGAAGGTCATCATGCCGGCTTCCAACCGGCTGAAATCGAGCACATCGCCGATGATCCGCACAAGCGATTCGGCCGATCGATCGGCCATCTCGAGTAACTGCCTCTCCTCCTTGCCGATTTCCATCTCCAGCACGAGTCTGATCATCCCTAGCGTTCCGGCCAGGGGTGTCCTCATTTCGTGGCTCATATTGGCGAGAAACTCGCTTTTGGCCATAGTGGCCGCTTCAGCGGAATCTTTGGCGGTGGTCAGCTGTTCGTTCGCCGCAAGTAGATCTGCAGTCCGTTCAGCCACAACCCTTTCGAGATGCTCGTGGCCGGCCCTCAGCTCTGCTTCAGCCTTGAGCTTGCTCTCAATTTCCGCCATGAGCCTGGCGTTCAGCTCCTCAACGTCTTCCTTGGCCCTCCTGAGGCTTTCGATCATTTCCCGGTTTTCGAACCTTAGCAGCAGGGATGTACGGTTTACGGCGTAGTTGTGCTTCGCTATTCGCCAGAGCAGTAACCCGAAAAGGCAGACCATGGCCCCCATCGCCCGATGGAAGTTATCGGGAATCAGGAAAAATTGCACGGCAATCGGTACAAGGGCGGGAATGGCGAACATCGGGTAGGCAGAGCGGACCATGGCGAATGTCGACGATGCTCCGGCAGCCATCCCCCCCAGCACAAAGGCGAGAAACACCTGGTGCGCAAGGGACATCTCTGCCATGGGATAGACGCCGATGCTCCCCCAGACGAGACCTATGGCGGCCAGGCTGAGCACGAACCGGTTTTTCCAGGTGACGGCCGTTTCAGGCCGCAGCGGAGTTGACCAGAACCAAGTCACGAGCCCTATCCGGAGAAGCAGAACGGTTGCCACGGCTGCCAGCCACGAATTGATCAGACGTGCCTCCACCACCTCTCTCATGATGAAGAAAACGATGACCGAGTTCACTACAGTCGCCACGAAGCCCACCGGTGCAAGGACATAAAGCTGTCTGACCTGCTCGGTGAGAATCTGCTCCCCGTAGAGACCGTTACCGTCTACCACCCTGTGGCTGGAATTGCGTCGAGTTTCCGTTGTCATACTCCTTCCCGCACGAAGGAGGTAATGCGGGCGTCGGTGATGCTGCCTGCCCCCTTCCGTTTATAACTTATAGTATCATTCTGCGGAATTGGTGTCACCTTCGAGCATGACCTGACAGCCTGCCTCAGCACTATGGGAGGTCTTATCGCCCGTCGATATTGCTTACTCGTGATGCTGTTGCGTTTCTTTTCTCCGGTGAGAGAATTGAAGAGAGTGTAATCAGTCACTGCAGGGATCGGGGGGCTCAATGGGCAAGGGGTCGTTTTCATGGAACTGCCTGCTGCTCGCGGCGTATATGGTAATGATGGCGAACGGCAACGCTGCCGGTGCCGGGATCGCTATTATGGAGCAAAGCCCGAGATGGCTGGGAGCCGCCAACGCGGGAGGGGCCGCGGCCGCTGACGATGCCGCTACCGTTTACTTTAATCCCGCAGGGCTCACGCGTCTCCCCGGGCGGCAGGCAAGTGCCGGCATCAATCTGCTGCTCCCGTCGGCTCACTTCAGGAATGAAGGTTCTACAAACCTCACGGGGCAGCCTCTGAGCGGCGGCGAAGGGGGCGATCCCGGCAGTAGCGCCGTTGTTCCCAATCTCTATTACAGCCATAGGGTGAACGACCGCGTCACCCTTGGCATCGGCCTTTACTCACCCTTCGGCTTGAGCACGGAATATGATTCCACCTGGGTAGGCCGATACCACGCCGTCAAATCCGATCTGATCAGCCTCAACATCAACCCGTCCCTTGCATACCGCATTACGGACAAGCTGAGCCTCGGGGCGGGGATCAACGCCCAGTACCTCAAAGCGGAGTTGAGCAACGCCATAGATTTCGGCTCAATCTTTGCCGCGCTGGGCTCAGCCGGGGTGGCGCCTCAGATGAATGACGGTTTTGTCACCTTCAAGGGAGATAGTTGGTCCTGGGGCTACAGTGTGGGGGGATTGTATGAATTCACCGAAAGTACCCGGGCCGGCATAGTCTACCGCTCCCGCATCGACCATACCTTGACCGGGAGCGCCGATTTTTCCGCTGTCCCTTCACCCAATCCCACCGGGAGGTTTCTAGACACCACGGTGAGGGCCGATGTCACTCTGCCCGACAGCATTTCGGTCAGCCTATGGCACAATTTTTCGCGGGAGATCGCGGCAATGGCGGATATCACCTGGACCAACTGGAGCACCATCGACGAACTCCGCATCAGGTTCGGCAACCCCGTCGAGAGCGATGCCGTCACCACGGTGAAATGGCGCGATACCTTCCGCTATTCGGTGGGGGCAGTGTATATGCCCGAACCATGGTCCTTCCGTGCCGGAGTGGCATACGACGAGAGCCCGGTCCCGGACAGCTCCCACCGCACGCCGCGCGTTCCCGACAGTGACCGCATCTGGATCGCATTCGGAATCGGCTACCGGATGTCCGGGAGTATCACGATGGATGCTGCATACGTCCATCTGTTCGTTAAGGACGCGGAAATACGGAAAACCGCCACCGGCGAGGACCGTCTCCTCGGAGCCCTTTCAGGCTCGTATGCCGGCAGCGTGGACATCGTCGGTATCGGGATCAGCTGGAATTTCTGACCCCCTCCGGAACAGTCGGCCATAATCTCCGGCATGGCGGGAAACCAACTCATTCGGCATTATTTTTGGAAGTGCTGATTGAATAACCGGTGATCAGAGAGAGGAGGTCATCGAACTTGATGGGCTTGGAAACGTATGCATCCATTCCGGCCTCCAGACATTTCTCCCGATCCGTGGCCATGGCATGCGCCGTCATGGCAATTATCACAGTATGACCTCCCCGGACGCTCTCCCTTTCCCGGATCATTCGGGTCGCCTTCAAGCCGTCCAGTATCGGCATCTGTACATCCATGAGAATGAGATCGAATTGGTCTTCTTCCCAGGCATCCAGGGCACTGCGGCCATTTTCCACCAAGGTGCAGGAAATACCCCTGCGGGACAGCAGGGTCGCCATCAGGTGCCGCATTGTCGGATCATCCTCCGCAATGAGTACACTTATGGTCCTCTTTTCATGACGCTGAAGCATATTTGGACTTTCTGTTAAAGGGATAGAATATTTGGAGGTGAAGAGTACTAACCGAAGTCAATTGAAAATTTCGGGTTCTCGGTTGCGAAGATTACAGGAATTTGCCAAAGAGTTCAAGTTGCCTCTCCTTATGACGGTACGTTTAACCCATTCGGGTGAAAGGCCGTTTTGAATGATTCAGGATATATCTGATTTTCAGGCGAGTTCCTTTGTCTTTACTAGAGATCAACTTGATACCTGCCTGCGAGTGGTCCCTATTGATTTCCTTTTCCAGTCCCCTTTTTCCAATAAATCCCTTGACGACAATCTCACGGGTAATTACAATGTAGCCACAAAAATCGTTTCCTTCGGAGGAAATCATACATGAGGGCAAACATAATTCGCATAGGTAATTCACAAGGAATAAGGATTCCCAAGGTTCTCCTTGAGCAGTGCCATCTTGGAACCGAGGTTGAACTGGAAGTGGAAGACGACAAGATCGTTATTCGTCCGGCCTCTCAACCCCGAAAATATTGGGGAGAGAAATTTCGTCTCATGGCCGAAAGCGGCGAAGACAGAATGGTTGACGAGGATTTGAGCGTACAAACAGAGTGGGAAAAGGATGAATGGGAATGGTAATCAAACGTTTCGATGTTTATCTGGTCAACCTGGACCCAACTGTCGGCAGTGAGATTCGTAAGGCCAGGCCTTGTCTCATCATTTCGCCCGATGAGATGAATCGTTACATAGCCACCGCTATTGTTGCGCCGATGACGACCAAAGGAAGAGATTATCCTACAAGGGTACAATGCTCTTTCAAAGGCAAAGAAGGGCAGGTTGTCCTTGATCAGATAAGAACGGTTGATAAGGCGCGGCTTGTACAAAAACTCGGCAAAATCGATAAACACACGCAAGAAGAAGTCTTAGTAATTCTCGCTGAAATGTTTGCACCGTGATAAGGCGAACAACCAAGCACATCCTTATTTAATTTCGGGCCTGTTGAAGGTCTTCGAGAAATCGAAAGTCGCGACACACTTTTTTTTACGAGGTGAATTTATGTTTCTGAAGAAACTGTTTAATTTCGGCAAGGACTACAACCATTACCTGGAAAAGGGTGACAGGTGCCTGGCTGATGAGCGGTTCGCCGATGCGAGGAATGCCTATGGCGAGGCCCTGGAAAAGATTGAGGCGAGCGGCGAGGCTGCCCTTTCCCAGATTGAGGCCGTGCGTCAAAAAATCGCGCTGACAGGCAACATGCTGGGCCGCTTGAATCTGGTCGAGGCGGAACATGCCCTTTCCAGCGGAGACAGAAAAAAGGCCGAGGAACATCTGCGTATCATCATGGATCTGGCGGATGACGCAACCCTCAGGGAAAATTCGGAGAGGCTTCTGGCCGTACTCGGTTCCGAGGCCCCCGAGGTGGCAAACGTCATGGCGGTCCGGAATTGCGGTAGTTGCGAGGGGGCGGGTGCCGAAACGGGAAACGACGAACAACATGGCATGGATGACAACATATCCAGGGAAGACAGATTGGCCCTATATTTTCAGACACTTCCCGTGGACCTCCCCGAGCGTTATGCCGGCATGGGGGAAGAATTTGGTCGGGGTTGCCTCCTTAACCTGGAAGGGAATGGAGAAGGAGCCCTGAGGGTATTCGAGGAATTATCCGCGGACACGGAAAATGACATCCTGGATTATGAAAAAGCAATACTATATTTTCACAAGGGCGATTCCGGGAAGTGCGAGCAACTTCTAATCAAGGCCATTGGCTTGAATCCTGTTAATCCACTCTGTAATATCGGCCTGGTTCAGCTATATACCGAGATCGGCAGGGAACCCGAGGCGTTGCAGGTGCTGGAGCGGATGATATCGAGTGACCTGATTCCGGACCAGGCCAGGCTGATGCAGGGGGACCTGTACACCCAACTCCAGGATGAGTCGAATGCTATCGAAAGCTATTCAAGGCTCCTTACCTCTCCCAAATTCGCCAGGGAGGCGGCTGAACGAATCGTGCCGCTCCTGGAAAGACAGGGGCGCACCGAAGAGGCCGCATATCTGGCAAAAAAATACGCCAAGGGCTGTTGTTGATCTGTGAAATGCAGGTTATGAACAAGAAATTGAAAAGATTTCAACGGTAATTCTTACTGACAAATCGGTTGTACCTGGAACTTATGCCTTCAGCCATTATCATCGGCGGGAAGTCCCACCATAGGCCGGACACTTGTCGATGCGACGGTCTATATCCCTTACCAGTCTGTTGTATGTTGCGCTGTCAACTCCGCCATAGCGCTGCTCAAAATGCTCCCGGGGCAAGTTCTCCGGCAGGTCGGTAACGGGGGGAAAAAAGAGTGATTCTGCAGGATTGCCTGCCAGAAGCTCCTGCAGGCGGCGGGCTCCTCCATTGGGATCAGCGGCTGCCTTGGCGAAGCGGATGCCGGCGCGGTCGGCGGCCAGGTCCACAAAGCTGAAACCGCTCTTCCCCCTTCCGGCATCCAGCAATTCCTTGAATTCACCGATGACGGTGCTGATCCCCTGGTCGGTAAGAAGCTTGAGTCCGGCCGAAATAACGAAATGGAGGCGCAGGTCCTGCCGTCCCCCCAGATTCACCCCCTGGGAGTATGCAGAAAGTCTCCGCAATTCCGGTTTAAGATTGAGACCGGCCAGTTTGTCGAAACGGGGGTCTCCCAGGTAAATGGCAAGGGCCAGCAGCGCAGCGCTGTTCTCTTTGACCGGGTCTCCCGTTGCCGACCTCTCTCGGGCAACCCGGAATAGAGGCCCCAGGTAGGCGGCCAGTGACTGGGGCGGGAGCGCCTGGACATTCCGGCCTGTCTCCAGAAGCAGCCCATAGTAGTGGCCGACCAGCAGACTGTCCAAAGGCTTCTCACCCCGGCTGAAATCGTGCAGCCTGGACAGTGAGGCCTGCAGACGCTTCAGACGTTCCTTCAGCTGCGGCACCGCACGCAGGTTCATGGTGACCGTATTTCCGTTGAGGGTCAATGACTGCACCGACTCCATCAGCGCAGTGCCCTCGCTGTTTCCCAACCCCAAATTGAGGAGACTTTTCAGCAGCGCCGTTGCCAGCGGCCGGGGAAATCCAAGCTTGCCGACCTTCACCAGTTTTATGTTCAACCCCCGTTCATCGGGTATCAGCTCTCCCTGCAGATTCAGATATCGCCCCAGCGGATTGGCCGGCAGACGCAGGCTTACCTTCACATACATTATCTCCGGGCTCACCCTTACCCTTCCTGCGAAGCGCTGATCTCCCCTTCCCACCAGCGTCATAAGGGCGTTCAGATCATCATCCGTTGTCATAATCGACGCGGTTTCACGCCGGTCATTCAGTGTATCAAGAACATTCTTTGCCATGTTCCTGGCGCGGAGCGCAGAATCGACAGTGGGTACGGCGGTTTCGACGATCAGGGGTTCCCTTTCGATCGCCAGGCAGACGAGGAGTAGCAACAAAACCAGCGGCGTGATGAGGAGAAGGGTAATAATAAGGGAACGCCTTCTTTTCATTTCAGGCTTCCTCGTGTCTAACGGATTCGCGAGAGGGTTGAGTCTGGAATTATTCGGGCCGGGTTTTTCGAGCATGGGGTAATTATCATCTTAACCTCCTATCGAACATATGGCAACCGCGAAGCTGCATCCTCTCCCAGTTTAGTTATCAGATTTTCAATATTCACCAGCAATCTTGACAGATGACCTGTTTATGGACTATATTTAGTCATGCTCAAGAAATGGAGGTATCCCCATGAAACTGTCCAGCCAGATCAAGCCCATCAGTTACCTGAAGGCCCATGCCGCCGAAATCGTAAGGAACCTGAACGAACACCAGGAGCCTCTGGTCATCACCCAGAACGGCGAAGCCAAGGTGGTCATACAGGACATCGCAAGCTACGAACAAACCCAGGAAACATTGGCTCTTCTGAAGATCCTGGCGCTCGGGACCCGTCAGATCGCGGAGCGCAAGGTCCAGCCTGCTGAGGATGTGATCAAACGTCTGCGCGAGCGACAGGAGGCTCACTGATGCCATTCGCGGTTTTCCTAAC
>DATEVI010000077.1:0-2859 GCA_035281865.1 Geobacteraceae bacterium
GGCGTTTGCAATCGCTATAGAAAAAAGGGCGGTGTTCGCGAAACCGGGGACGACGAACTGATCCTGTGCAACCTCAGCATGCGCAGCGATGTCTTTCGCGCTTTCGGCGGCTTCGATGAGAGGCTTTATCCAAACGAAGAAAACGAACTGATGGTCAGGATAAGAAAAAAGGGTCTGGCGCTGGTTCACGACCCGGACCTGGCTGTTTGCCGCAGCCAGCGCAAGACGTTTCCCGCCTTTGTCCGGCAGATTTTCGGTTATGGAAAGGGGAGGGGACGGCAGACGCTGATAGGCGGCATCAGCGGTTTCGGGAGTTTCGTTCCGGTTGTTTTTCTGCTCTATATTCTGTCCCTTTTTCTCATGGACAAGCCTGTTTACTATCTGCCGCTTTTGTGCTACCTAGTGGTGGGTTTGCTCGGCGCGGTTGGTGGATCTTACCGTGCCGGGAGGCTGCGTCTGGCGCCGGTGTTCTTCTTCCTCTTTCCCGTCCTCCATCTTTCTTACGGGGCAGGAATACTACGGGGGCTTCTGTCTCACCCGATAAGGAGGGGGATGCCGGAGGATTGCCAGGTGAAGCTGCGCAGGGTGAAGGAATTTGACGAGGTATTTTCTTGGAACTGAGCATCGTAGTGCCCATTTACAACGAGGAAGAGAATGTCCGGGCACTGCATGAAAGTGTCGTGGCGGGGCTTTCGGGCAGTGGCCTGGACTATGAGTTGATCCTGGTGGATGACGGTTCGACGGACGGCTCCTATGCCCTGCTCAAGGAAATTGCCGGCATGGACAAGCGGGTGAAGGTCATCCGATTCCGCCGCAACTTCGGACAGACCGCCGCCATGGCAGCCGGATTCGATGCCGCCGGGGGAAAGGTCATAGTCCCCATGGACGGCGATCTGCAGAACGATCCATCCGATATTCCGAGACTCATGGAAAAGATCCACGAGGGCTACGATGTGGTTTCCGGCTGGCGCAGGGAACGCAAAGACGCCTTCATCAATCGAAAACTTCCTTCCATTATTGCCAATTCCCTGATTTCCCGGATGACCAGCGTCAAACTCCACGATTACGGCTGCACTCTCAAAGCCTACCGTCGCGAGGTCCTCGAAGGTGTCAACCTCTATGGCGAAATGCACCGCTTCGTTCCCGCCCTCGCATCGCAGGTTGGAGCAAAAGTCGCGGAAATTCCCGTCAAGCACCATGAAAGGCTGCACGGCAGAAGCAAATACGGTATTTCCCGCACCATGAGGGTCATTCTCGACCTCATTACCGTGAAGTTCCTCCTCGGCTATTCCACCAAGCCGATCCAGCTCTTCGGCAAGTGGGGGGTCTACACTCTGTTTGCCTCGATCCTGAGCGGATCGGCAACTCTTTACATGAAGATCTTCGAGGGGATGAGCATGAACCGCAATCCGCTGCTCATCCTCACCGCCTTTCTCCTTTTTACCGGTGTCCAGTTCATCGTTCTCGGCCTCCTCGGAGAGCTGAACGCCAGGACCTACTACGAGGCACAGGGAAAACCGATCTACGTCGTGAAGGAAAAGCTGAACTTTGACCAGTGAAAAGCTCAAGGTCCTCATGATCGCGCCCACCCCCTACTTTGCCGACAGGGGCTGTCACGTGCGCATTTACGAAGAGGCCCGAGCCCTTACCCGCCTCGGGCATGACGTCCGCATCGTCACTTATCACCTGGGCCGCGACATGCCCGGCATTCCCACGTACCGCACACCGAAGGTTCCCTGGTATAAGAAACTCTCCGCAGGCCCCTCATGGCAGAAGCCGTACCTTGACATACTCCTTTATCTCAAAACGCGCGCCGTTGCAAAAACTTACCGCCCCCACATCCTCCATGCCCATCTCCACGAAGGTGCTTTTCTAGGTGTCTTCCTGAAAAAAGTTCTGAAAACACCCCTCCTTTTCGACTGCCAGGGGAGTCTGACTTCGGAAATTGCCGATCATGGTTTTGTCACGCCCGGCTCGGTTGTGTACCGGGTTTTCCGTTCCCTTGAAAAATTCATCAATCGGAACGCCGATTTCATCATCACCAGTTCGGGCGCCGGAGCAAAGGAATTGGTTGAAAATTGGGGAATAAGGCCGGACAGGGTGCGAAGCCTCATTGACGGCGTCGACTGCCAAGAATTCAGGCCGCACCCGAAGGAAGAGGCGCGCAGGGCGCTGCAGCTTCCCATGGACAGGCCGATTGCCGTGTTTCTCGGAGTCCTGAACCGGTATCAGGGTGTCGACATCCTTCTTGAAGTCATCAGAAAAATCCGGGAGAAAGGCATGCCGCTCCACTTTCTCGTCATGGGGTTTCCGGAAGAAAAATACCGCTGGATGGCAGAGGAAGCGGGGATCGCCGATCTCATCACCTTCACCGGGAGGATCGACTACTCCAAGGCTGCCTTTTACCTGTCTGCCGGTGACATAGCTGTGTCGCCGAAAATTTCTCTCTCCGAGGCGAACGGCAAGCTTTTCAATTACATGGCCTGCTCTCTTCCCACGGTCGTCTTCGATACTCCCATAAACCGCGAGATACTCGGTGAAGTGGGGGTCTATGCAGCGTATGCGGATGCCATGGATTTCGCCAACAAAATTGAGACACTGATCAAGGACGAAAAGCAGCGTCTGGACTTGGCCGGAATGGGCCGGGCGAGGGCGGAGGGGGAGCATTCCTGGGAGGCGAGGGGGAAAGAACTTGAGGGGATTTACCACCAAGTGACGAGCGGAATCACAGATTTTTAGAGTACTGCAATTTTTCTCCCGAAGCAGTCTTTCGTCTTTCAGGAATAGGATGGTGATTCAAGGCAGATGTTTTCGCGGAGGTCATCCTCGAAATCACTGAGCTTTCGGTATGCAAAATGA
>DATEVI010000078.1:0-4812 GCA_035281865.1 Geobacteraceae bacterium
GTAGCTATCAGCCGGAGAAAAGGCTGACCTCCGGTTCGTCAATACGGTCTTCGGACCCGGGCGGGAGGGCAATGGATTCGCAGGCGAGACCTTTATCCGAGGCAATCAGGCCGAGGGTAAAGGTCTTTTTTTATATCTGAAAAACCGGATTCAGGGATATGCTGCACCGAGGTTCAACGGTTCTGGACTTTCATGGCCCCAAGGGTTATATAATATACGCTTAATAAGGTTTTCCTGCTGTAGAGTTGCCGAACATAAGAGTCCGGCACAGGCGGACATAAGCGCAATACGAACTGGAGGAGTGTGATGTTCATGCGAAAAAAGACGGTTATCCTGCTTCTTGTTATTCTCTTTATCCTTCCCCTGGCATTTTCACTCATCAACCTGTACACAAAGTGGCTGCTCTTCGACGAGACAGGATTCTCATCCGTGTTCACGACAACCCTGCTGGCCAAGATCGGCTCCGGGGCCTTCTTTGCTGCAGTCACTTTTGTCTTTGTCATGGTCAACGCGGTCATTGCCAACAGGGCAAAATTCCCCAGCGCAGGAATTTTCATGGAGGGACGGACCATCTACCAGTTCAAAAGGGACGAGATCGCCCTTCTGGTGAAGCCGCTAAGCATTCTCGCAGCGGCCGTTCTTGCGTTTTTGGCCGGTCAGTGGGGCGCGGTGCAATGGGAGAAAGTCCTTCTCTTCAGAAACATGGTTCCCGTCGGGACAAACGATCCCGTCATGGGAAAAGATATAGGATTCTATCTGTTCAGCCTTCCGCTCCTGGAATTGCTCAAATCCTCTTTCAGTTTCGTGGTTTTCGTTACGGCCATCATGGTCACCGCGATCTACTATTTCAGGGGCGGTATCTCGATTACGCCGAGAGGGCAGCAGATCGACGCCAAGGTGAGAAAACATATTGCCGTTCTGGCAGGGATATTCGTGCTCGCGATTGCCGCGGGTTTCTACCTTGACAGCTTTCGCCTCCTTTTTTCCGGAGACGGCGCGGTATACGGCGCAGGATACGCCGATGTCAATGCCCGGCTCCAGGCGTACCGCTTGCTGTACATCCTTACGCCCGTTGCCGCAATCCTTCTGGCGGCAGGCATTTGGAAAGGCTCATGGCGCAAGGCGCTTTTGGCCCCCGCCATTGTCTTTCTGGTGTACGGCATCGGCATAAAAGCCTATCCCGCGTTTTTGCAGAAATTCAAGGTGGCGCCAAATGAACTCGCCCTCGAAATGCCGTATATCGAAAACAACATAAAATTCACACGCATGGGGTATAACCTGGACAAAATCGAGACCATACCCTTTGATGTGGACTACAAGCTATCCGCGGCGGATATAGTAAACAACACCGCCACCATCAAAAACATACGGCTTTGGGACCATGCTCCGCTGCTCAGGACCTACAGCCAGTTGCAGCAGATACGCACATACTACAAATTTTTCGACGTGGACAACGACAGATATACGGTAAACGGTCAATACACCCAGGTCATGCTCTCGCCCCGTGAACTCTCCTACAACGACTTGCCCAGCAAGACCTGGATAAACGAGCGCCTTATCTTCACCCACGGCAACGGTCTGACCTTCGGTCCGGTGAGCAGTATCAGCGAAGAAGGGCTTCCGGAATTTTTCGTAAAAGATATCCCGGCGGTAAGCCTTGCCGACATCAAGATTTCCAGACCGGAGATATATTACGGCGAGTTGTCCAACGAATATGTCATCGTCAAGACCAAGGTTCCGGAATTCAGTTACCCGACTGCGACGGGGAACATCTACACGACCTATGATGGAAAGGGGGGAGTGCTCCTTGATTCTTTCTTCAGAAAGGCAATGTTCGCCATAAAGTTCAAAACGGAGAAGATCCTGCTGTCGTCCGATATCACTCCAGAGAGCCGCATCCTCTACTATCGCAACATTAACGAACGGATCAAAACCGTGGCGCCTTTCCTCGCCTTTGATGCAGACCCCTACATGGTCGTGGCCGATGACGGCAGGCTCAAATGGATGATCGACGCCTTCACCGTTTCAAATCGGCTTCCCTACTCGAAACCGATCAACAAGGGCATCAACTACATGAGGAACTCGGTCAAGGTGGTTATCGATGCCTATGACGGTACCCTCGACTTTTACATCAGTGATCCCGACGACGTGATCATAAAGGTCTATTCCCGGATATTCCCGGAACTCTTCAAGCCAATCACTGCCATGCCCGAGGGTTTGAAACGGCATATCCGTTATCCGCACCAGTTCCTCCAGGTGCAGGCCGCCATGTTCGCCGCATACCACATGACCGATCCGAAGGTGTTCTACAACAAGGAAAACCTGTGGGAGGTCCCGGTTATCGGCGAAAAGATGATGGAGCCCTATTACACCATCATGAAACTCCCGGGCGAAAAGAAGGAGGAATACATCCTGCTTCTCCCATTTACACCCGCGAAAAGGGACAACCTTGCCGCCTGGCTGACGGCCAGGTGCGACGAGCCCAATTACGGAAAGCTCCTTGCCTACACCTTTCCGAGAGACAGGCTGATCTACGGGCCGAAACAGATCGACGCGCGCATTAACCAGAATTCCTACATATCCCAGCAGCTGACCTTATGGAATCAGCGCGGCTCCGAGGTAATAAGGGGCAGCATGCTGGTGATTCCCATAGAAAAATCCCTCCTCTACGTACAGCCGCTCTATCTTGCGGCGGCGGACAAGGCAGGTCTGCCGGAATTACGCAGGGTTATCGTCGCATTCGGAAACGAAGTGGTCATGGAGAATAACCTTGAGCTCGCCCTACAGAAGCTGTTCGGTGGCAAGAAAATACCGACGGCTGCGCCCGAAACGGTAGAAAAGAAAGCAACGGAATCGCAGGCCGATCTTGCCCGTGAGGCAATGATAATATTTGAGAGGGCCACCGATCTACAGCGTCAGGGAGACTGGGCGGGTTACGGCGAGGAACTGCGCAAGCTCCAGCAGGTTTTGCGGCAAATGGCGCGGTAGCGGAGAAGCGGTTTTTCCGCAAAAACGCTTGAGCGAAGCGGACCCACCGCCGCATCAGCGCACGCAGTGAGCACCACAGCATTACATAAAAGGAGAGTACCCAAGTGGACTCCATAGGTCTAGAGTTGCTGATAATCTTTCTTCTGATCCTTGCCAACGGTTTTTTTGCCGGTTCCGAACTGGCGATCATATCCGCCAGAAAGAGCAGAATCGCCCGGCTTGTCGCCATCGGAGATCCCAAGGCAAAGATTGTGGACCAACTCCAGAGCGATCCCCATCGTTTCCTCGCCACCGTCCAGATCGGGGTAACGGTAGTTGGTTCTCTGGCTTCCGCAGTCGGCGGAGCTACGGCGGTAAAATCTCTGAAACCCATTCTTGCCGGGGTGCCGATTGACTTCATCAGCAAGGCCGCCGAGCCGATTTCCATAACCCTCGTGGTCATGATCGTCTCGTATTTTTCCCTTATACTGGGCGAACTGACTCCAAAAACCATCGGTTTGCAATACGCGGACAAAATGGCCCTGGCGGTTGCCAAACCGATCCATTATTTTGCGGTGGCGGGAGGGGTCGCGGTCAAGTTTCTCACCTTGTCAAACAAGGCCCTCCTCGCTCTCCTGGGTATAAAGCCCGGGCCCGGGCAGGACTTTATCTCAAGGGAAGAAGTGCGCCACATTGTCCGGGAAAGCACCGAAAGCGGAGGTCTCACGGGAACCGAACGCAAGTTCATCGACAACATGCTCGACTTCACCCATACCCATGTGAGCGAGATCATGGTGCCCAGGCACAGGATGGTCGTCCTTGACCTGGACCTTCCCAAAGAAGAGATAATCAGAATAATCCGGGAGAACATGTACTCCCGCTTCCCGGTCTATCGGGAAAACATTGAGAATATTACCGGCTTCATTCACAGCAAGGATTTCATCCTGGGGCGTGTAAAGGTCGAACCGGAATTTGATATTAACAGCATCGTCCGTACGCCGTTTTACGTTCCGGAAAACAAGAAGGCGAGTGACCTCCTGAAGGAGATGCAGAAAAATCGGATTCACATGGCGCTGGTTGTGGACGAATACGGCAGCATCAGCGGACTTGTGACCACGGAGGACCTGCTGGAGGAACTGGTCGGCGAGATCGAGGACGAGCATGATGTCGATGAAATGCGCCGCGTGCACAGGCTTGCCGACGGCAGCCTGCTGGTTGACGCGCTAATTTCCATTAACGACCTGGAGGAGCTCCTGGATGTAAAGATTGAGCGACCGTTGCATTACGATACGCTGTCGGGCCTGATCCTCGACCAACTCGGCAGGTTCCCCAAAAAGGGGGAGAAAGTAGAATTTGAAGGTTTCTGGATGATCTGCGAGCAGGTCAAGGCGACATCAATCGTCAGGGTGAGGATCGTCAGGAAAGCCTGAAGGATTTTTTCTTATTAATTTAACATTTGATGCATTCGCAAATAAGGTCAACAGTCGTTTGTTCGTCATTCCCGCGAAAGCGGGAATCCAGGAATTTCGAAAGATTACACACAGACTGGATACCCGCCTGCGCGAGTATGACGACTTTTTGCGAGGACATCAACATTTATCTGGAGGCTGAATGGAATTTCTGCTGAAACCCGAGGCGCTTGCCGCGCTTGCAACACTTACGGCACTGGAAATCGTTCTCGGAATCGACAATATCATCTTTATATCAATCCTGACCGGAAAGCTTCCCCGCGAACGGCAGGCCAGAGCGCGGATAGTCGGGCTCGGCTTCGCCATGTTTTCCCGCATCGGGCTGCTCTTTTCCCTCACCTGGATGATGGGGCTGACGGCGTCCCTTTTTACCGTT
>DATEVI010000079.1:0-2180 GCA_035281865.1 Geobacteraceae bacterium
TGACCGGTCTTCCCAATCGGCAGTTTTTCAATGAGTTCCTGCACCAGTCTCTGGCGCAGGCACATCGGCATAAAAGACCCTTGGCAGTGCTTTTTCTCGACCTGGACCGTTTCAAGGTTATCAATGATACCCTCGGACATGCCGTCGGCGACCAGCTCCTTCAGGCCGTGGCCCATCGGCTCAAACAATGTTGTCGCCGTGAACAGGACAAGGTTGCACGTCGGGGAGGTGACGAGTTTATCATCCTTCTGCCCGATCTCAATTCCGCGCAAGAGGCAGCCAGCGTTGCCCAGAAGATTATCGACGCTTTTGCCATGAGTTTTATAATTCCTGGCCATGAGCTTTATATCGGTACGTGCATAGGTATCAGCCTTTTTCCGGATGACGGTACTGATGGAGACACCCTCATCGGCAATGCCGATATGGCCATGTACCGCGCCAAGGAAGAAGGACGAAACCGTTACCACCTTTATAATCCTTCGATGGATGTGCAGGCATCCCGGCGGCATGCAATGGAAAACTGTCTGCGCCTGGCATCGCAAAAGGGAGAATTCTTCCTCCACTATCAGCCCGAGGTGAATGTCAGGTCAGGCCGGGTTTTCAGTGTTGAGGCATTGTTGCGTTGGCAGCACCCGGATCTGGGCCTCATCTTGCCAAAGCAGTTCATCCCGCTGGCGGAGGAAACCGGTTTAATAGTAACTCTCGGCGAATGGGTTCTGCGTACAGCCTGTGCCCAGAACAAGGCCTGGCAGCTTGCCCGCTTTCCCCTCCAACGCGTGGCGGTGAACATATCCCCTCGCCAGGTACAGAGTAATGGTCTGGCGGACATGGTCGAAAGTATTCTTAGTGAAACAAAGCTCGCTCCCCACGCGCTCGAGCTTGAGGTGACGGAAGATATCATGCTTCATGATGTGGATACCGTCATTCGCACTCTGCGCCGGCTGAGTGATTTGGGGGTTCACATCTCCATCGACGATTTCGGCACCGGATATTCATCCCTCTCCTACCTGAAGAAACTCCCGATCCATACCCTCAAGATCGACCAGTCCTTCGTGAGTGACATCACGGTCAACCCCGACGATGCGGCAATAGCCAGAGCGGTAATAACCATGGCGAAGAGCCTCAGGTTGAATGTCATTGCTGAAGGTGTTGAAGTTGAGGATCAGATGAGATTTCTATACTCTCTCAATTGCTCGAAAATGCAGGGATATTTTTTCAGCACACCAATGTCTGCTGCAGAATTTTCACCATTTATTTGCAAACCATACCGACCGTTGAAGGCCCCACAGGATATCACCATACATTAATACCAGACGCTGAAAGCCGGTAAAACAATTCATTCCCGTCCAGCCGGCTTTTCCCTTTTCCCCTTGCCTGTGAACCAACCTTCCGAAGCATCCGGAACGCTATCGAAGCGGGGTACATAAGGTTTGATATCAAGCAGCGGTGTGCCGTCAAGCACGTCAATGCCGCTTACCATCAGCAGATTCCCCTCACGACGAAGAAGCCTGACGATCGAGAGGCCGATACCGTTCGGTCTGCATGGGTGGCGGGTGGCAAATATGCCGTGGGAGGTATCGTCAAGGAATGGACGGCGGACAAGATGTACTTCGCTCGCCCTGTCGAAATGATAAATGAGGATTAAATTGGAAAACAGTTCGATGTCCTGCAGCCCTTCGGAGAATTCGGCAAAGACTTCTACCTTGCCGTTCGCATCCGGATGGAAGGAGCCCTGGATTGGCGCCTCACCTTTAGTTGTAAAACATGAATGAATGACCCCTATTGCCTTGAATTTGAATTCCATGTTTCAAGCCTCTGTAACCTGTTGTATTTTCTGCTGGTTTTCGTGCCCGTTCATGATGGCAAGGGCTTTGCCCAGAATGATAGCAGTGATGACCTTCTTCCGTGCCTGGGCCAGAAGCCGCTGAACGGTTCCCCGCGATATGCCCATTCGGCTTCCCGCCTCTTCCTGGGTAAGGTTTTCCGAATCACAGAGGAACATTGCTTCCATTTCGTCATGAAGCAGGATTATCCGGTCCAGATCTCTCAGCGGTGTACCCGCCGGTTTAAATATTTCATCGGTGTTGCCCTTGTAGGGACAGCAGCAGTTTCTTGGTTTTTTTCCTCTTGGAGACATTTGGGATACTCTGCTCTTTCGATAAATTTCTTAATATGTCAAG
>DATEVI010000080.1:0-3021 GCA_035281865.1 Geobacteraceae bacterium
ACCTGTGGGCGATCACCCCTGGTTCAAGGCGAAGGTGGGAGGGTCCGACGACCACAGCGGCTTCTTCATCGGCAGGGCCCACACCGCAACACCGGACGGCCGGACCATACGGGATTTTATCGGTTCGATCAACGAATGCCAGTCATGGGCGGCGGGCGAGGACGGAGATCCGCTTACACTTGCCCACAGCCTTTACGGCATCGGCCACAGCTTTTATCGAAACAAATTCAAGGCAAGAAAAAACAGTCCTACACCTTTTATCAAGGCCCTCCTGAACAATTTCCTCGATACCGGGGAAGACGAATTGACCTATCTCGACAAGATCAAATTCTTCGTCAGAAAAAATCTGCCCGAATTTTCAAGCAGTTACGACGGAAGAAGTTTCGAGGAAGTACTGGACAAAGAGGCCAGACGCCTCCTCAACGATAGGGGCTTTCTCAGCAGCATCAACCCGGAAAACAAGAACCGCCGGATTTTCGCTGTCACCAGTTATCTGGCGAACCGGATAATCTATATCTATACCGAGCGGCTGACGAGACTCTCCTTCGACAGCGGCATTTTCAGCCTGGCCCACTCGCTTTCCACCATCGGACTGGTACATCTCCTGGCCTCGCCCTATTACCTCGCCTTTCACCACCAGCACAGGGGAAAATCCCTGATGCGGGAACTGGACGAACGGTTCGACGTCACGGGGAGCGAGGAAAAAAAGGAGAAAATAGCCCTGTTCACCGACACGCTCCACGAAATCAACGGGGTTGCCATAACCATTAGGCGGCTTATCGATACCGCAAGGAACAGGGGCATCGAACTTACGGTGGTTACTTCATCCCACCATGAGACTTCATACGCGGACGGAGTGATGAATTTCAAATCCGTCGGTGATTTCGTACTGCCCGAATACCCCGAACTGAAGTTATCCTTCCCGCCCATGCTCGACGTAATCGACTATTTCGAGCGCGAGGAATTTACCCGCATCCATGTCAGCACCCCAGGCACCGTCGGCCTCATTGCCCTTTTCATAGCCAAGCTCATGGATATCCCCATCTCGGGAACCTATCACACGGATATACCACAGTACGTGAAGAGCCTGACATCCGACGAACTCCTGGAAAAGGCCGCCTGGCAATACATGATCTGGTTTTACAACCAGCTGGAGGAAGTCATGGTCCCTTCCACCAGCACAAGGGCCCAATTGATCGAGCACGGGCTCCCCGCGGCAAAAACGAAACCCCTGCCGCGCTGGGTCGACACGCGACAGTTTTCTCCGGCCAAGCGTGATGAAAACTTCTGGAGGCGTTTCGGCCTTGCCGAGGGAACGAAGCTGCTCTATGTGGGAAGGGTGTCGCGGGAGAAAAATCTCGAACTGCTGGCGGATGCGTTCATTGAACTGACGAAATCGGGATTCGATGCGCAACTGGTCATTATCGGGGACGGGCCCTACAGAGATGAGATGGAACAAAAGCTGCGTGGGTATCCCGCTACATTCACCGGATTCCTGGAAGGAGAAGAACTGTCGCGGGGGTATGCATCGGCGGACGTGTTCGTATTCCCCAGCACCACCGACACCTTCGGCAACGTGGTTCTCGAGGCACAGGCATCGGGCCTGCCGGTGATCGTTACCGATGAGGGCGGACCGAGAGAACTGATGCAGTCAGGAAAGACCGGCTTCGTCGTAAAGGCAAACGACAAGGAATCCCTGCTCAATGCGATGCTTTTCTTCCTCCATGACGATGGTCTCATAAAAGCGATGGGAGAAAGTGCCAGGACCTTCGCCGAACAGGGTGAGCTCGATGCCGGTGAAACATACAGCACCATTCTCCACAGCAATTCCATGGCAGCCAATTATTGACGGTTTTGAAAAAAGTCCGGATAACATTTTCTCGTCATTCCCGCGAAAGCGGGAATCTAGGCATTTCAAGTGGTTACACCTGAACTGGATACCCGCTTTCGCGGGTATGACGACATTTTACGAGTGAATCAATTTTTAACCCATACAAGAGTTGTACGGGTGATGCTTCTCATTGCTATTTCCATTCTGCTTGCCATCCCCTGCCAAGCATCTCGCTCCTCGCTCCTCGTTACCAACTCCCCGCTTCCTGCTCCATGCTCCATCAGCATCATCGCTTCAGGTGAATTGCCGGCTAATCCCGTCTCCGGGACAGCCATACGGGATGTGATTAAACTTCTGCGCAGAGGATTCCCCCATTCCCGCGTAACACTCAACGCATCCTCCGCACACATAAAGATCATCCTTCCCAAGGTTGATTCTGCATCCTCCACTCTCCCCTCGCGCTTTTCCAGTGGACGGAACTACCCTCTTCTCCCCTATCCCGACCACGACTATCAATGGCATTCGTCCAGACAAAACGGGAATACTGTCCTCCGTCTTTCGACCCCTTCATTTCAGGGGGTGAGTTGTGCCCTGTACGGGCTCCTGCAGGAAAAGCTGGGCTACCGCTTCCATCATCCGCGAGAAACGATTATTCCGGGACATACCACCTGGCCGCTCCCGGAACGTTTCACATGGAAGGCGCGGCCACGGTTCCAAAAAAGGGGATTTCACCTGCACACCCTCCATCCGACCGAACTGTCCGAACAGCTTCACAATCCGGATTATCCCGGAGGGCTGGATCAAATAAAGGAATATCTCGACTGGCTGGCGCGGAACCAGCAGAACGTCATGCAGTTCTATCTGGTGAGGAATATAGACCGGAACAGTTGGCCTGCCCATGCCCGGCGGATCGTGGATTATGCCCATGGCCGGGGAATTATCGTCGGCGTGAATTTTTCCCTTTCCATGCTTCAGCAGCAGGCATTTCAGACAATACACCTGTTGCGTTTCCATTCGTCCTACCGGCGCCAGATCGACAGCTCCCTGGACTGGCTATTCCAGGTGAAGTGGGATTTCGTAACGGTGGAACTCACCATGGGAGAGTATCTTCCCGACCTTGGGCGGCTGCTCTCTTCGACAACGGAATATCTTGTACGGCAAGTGACTGAAAAATATGGAACAAAGGTCTT
>DATEVI010000081.1:0-4171 GCA_035281865.1 Geobacteraceae bacterium
ACCGGTTTTTTAGATTCTCAAGCAGAGGGATTGCCTGCACGGCAGCGGGCAGAAGCAGAAGTTTTTTTATCCTCGCACAGCCATTTTAATACAACGCGCAACGAATCATCAGCTTGGGACTCGATATGTGCAGAGGTGCGCTGTTCAAGGTCATTTGGCAATAAGCCGCTGGCAGTCCTGAGTTCCGGCAGAGATTTGCTGCCGGGCTCGCTTGAATTGCAGGGCCGGCTTGCGACACTCTCATCCGACAGCACGCATCATGTTGTCAAAGGGGCAACTCATGTAACATTGGTTACCCATAGGGAACATGCCATGTCGGTGGTTGATGCGATTCGGCAAGTTGTCGAGAAGGTTAGAAAAACAGACAATGCAGACAGAGGATGAACGAATGACCATATCAGGGTATGGCCGCCCAGCCGGTGCTTTACAGGAGAGAATGGCGTGGATATCTTAACGCAAGCTCTTGAAGGCGTTTCCATAGATCGAATCCGAAACCACATTAAATCCCTCGAAGGGATCCGACATCCCCAGGCGGCGCCCGAAGCATTGGAACGGGCGGCCGATTACATCCGGAGCTTCCTTCAATCCCTGGGCTATGAAATGACGGAACACCGCTTCAAAGAAGATAACCGTGAGTTCAGAAATGTCATCGCCTCTCGCAGCGGTATTCGCTACCCTGAGCAACGGGTGATTGTTCTCGCCCATTATGACACTGTCTCGGCTACGCCGGGCGCTGATGACAATGCCAGCGGTGTAGCCGTACTTCTGGAACTTGCCGAGGTTCTCAAGCAATTTCAATTTGAACGGAGCGTTCAGTTCGTCGGTGTCAATCTGGAAGAAAATGCCCGAACAAATGATTCCACGTCGGGCACGCGTGGAAGTCGGGCACTGGCAACGTACGCCAGGGAAAATGACTGGGCAATCGAAGGGGTAGTGGTTCTTGAATCGGTTGCTTATGCCGGTGACTCCGTCGTTCAGAGCGCCCCGGCAGGCATACCGATCAAGGTTCCCGAGGTTGGTAACTTCATTGCGGTTGTGGGTAATGAAGATTCGACAAGACTTATACAAGGCTTTGCCCAGGCGATTGAACGATATCGGCTACCTCTTCCTTATCAGTCGATTGCCGTCCCCGGCGCCGGTGAAGCGCTGCCTGACACCAGACGGTCTGACCACGCACCCTTTTGGGACAATGGCTACAAGGCCATTATGATTACCGACACGACTAACTTCCGTAACCCCCACTATCACAAACCGGGCGACACGTTGGAGACACTCAATCTGGCCTTTGCGGCGGATGTCTGCCGCGCGACCGGAGGACTTGTGCTGGAGGTCGCACGGTGTAATGATCTGTAGTGCACAGTTATCTGTCCGCCCCAAGGCTTTGCCCCGCCTGCCAGGTTGACCGGTCGTTCCAACGCGCCGGTTACCTTTCGTAGATATCTTGACTTGATCCTTCCTTATCCCTTTATTTCCATTCACCATAAATTCACAAAAATTTAACCCAAACATTACATTGATAGTGTATGCATGTTTTTTTATTCTTAAATCCCTCTGTGAACCTAGATTCGGCAGTTGAAGGCATCCTCCGTTCGCTCCGGATGTCCTATTTCTGCTGCTCTAAGCTCATTTCGCTACAGCCGATAAACTCACCCTTCGGGTTCAGACAATATCGGCTGTCTACGCTTCATTTCGCAAAGAGCAGCAACGAAATAGCCCAAAGTCGCTCACTTCGGACACCTACAACTGCCGTTATTAGGGTGAATGCAATTGGTACTTTGCTTCCATGACATTGATCTGAAAGCGTGTTATTCAGCAGAAGAATCTAAGGATATTTTTCAATGTGTACAATTGTCGATCTGATAGAAAAGAACTGTTTGCAATTTGCGGATAAGGCGGCTTTGCGGCACAAGATCGCCGGCGTTTGGCAGGAAATTTCCTACGAAACTCTCCGGATAACCTCTGACCGGATCGCCGCCGGCCTCTTGAATTACGGATTCAAAACCGGTGATCATGCTGCATTGCTGGCCCCTTCCTCGCCTCGCTGGGTATTCGCCTATATCGGGATTCTTAAAGCCGGCGGGATTGTAGTACCAATCGACAAGGAGCTAAAAAGTAACGAGCTGCGACACATCCTGACGGATTGTGAGGCACGGGTCCTTTTTACCGAAAGCCACTATTTTGTCACTGTACTGGAAATGGCCGACGGGTTGCCGTCACTCTGCCGGATTGTGACGCTTAATTCATCTCTTCAGCCGGAAAATGGCGACACGGGCACGGCAAAAACTCTTGAGGGGACTCTTGATGAATGGCGGAACCCGGAGGCGCAGGCCGAAATGCCCGCGGAGAATGGCGCCAGCACAAGAAACCTTGCCAACCAAGTAAATTACTTATTGAAAAAAGAAGTGGTTTTTACAAGCGGGGCAAAGGAAATCAGCGGCCGTACCCCGCCAACCGGCGCCATTTGCAGGGGGCTTGCCGCTCGGATACGGCTTCTCACCTTTGACGAATTACTTCATGAAACGCAGCTTTCTCCCGTGCACCGCAATCCACACGACACCGCCGTAATCCTTTACACGTCGGGAACAACGGGGAAATCCAAGGGGGCCATGCTAAGTCATGCCAATATCGTTTCCAACATCCGTGGAGCTACTGCCCACTTCGGCCTGGATGAAACTATTCATACTCTGTCCTTTCTCCCGATCAATCATGTTTTCGAGCAGGTATGCGGCATCCTGGCGCCGCTTTCCCTCGGAGGGACCGTTTCCTTCTGCGAGTCACTGAAAAAGCTCGGGGATAATCTGACAGAGGTCAAGCCGAATTTATTCCTGGGGGTGCCGGCGCTCTACCGGATGATCCTCGACCGCGTCATGAAGAATATTGGATCACGGTTAGTCTCCCGATTCCTCTTCTCTTTTCCTTTCACCCGTCCGTTGATAAGAGCGAAGATCAGGCGAACTTTCGGGTCAGGTACTATTTTCATCAGCGGTGGGGCTGCTCTCGATCCAGCCATTGCCAAAGGACTTGAAAAGTTGGGTTTGGCGATCTTTCAGGGGTACGGCATTACGGAGACTTCGCCGATAATCTCGGCGGAATGCCCGCGGCATAAGCGCCTGGGGACGGTAGGGCGCGTTCTTTCCGGTGTCGAAGTGAAAATTGACCGTCCCAACGAAGAGATGGTGGGGGAGATACTGGTCAAGGGGCCGAACGTAATGCAAGGATATTACAGGAATCCTCAAGCCACTGCGGAAGTCCTGGTGGACGGCTGGTATCGTACCGGCGACTTGGGCCGTCTCGATACGGATGGATTTCTCTCCATATGCGGCAGGGTCAAGAATCTGATCGTTACTCCCAACGGTCAGAATGTTTACCCCGAAGAGGTGGAAAACGAACTGCTCAAGAGTCCTTACATAGCCGAGGTCATAGTTTATGGGCATAAGGTGGATCCTGTAACCGAGGAAATCCACGCGACAATATATCCTAACCTCGAAGCGCTCGATAACTATAGGAGAAAACAGGGAAAGAGCTCAATGACAGTTGCGGATGTGGAGTTTTTGCTTCGAATGGAGGTGTTTGCTGCCTGCAAAAAGCTGGCGGTCTACAAGCGGGTCAGAAAGTTTAGCATTCGAGAGGATGAGTTCCCCAAAACTACCACCAGGAAGATCAAGCGTTTTGAAGTAGAAGCGAGCAAAGGGTGATTTCCATGGATTCCGGATACCGGGAGACCCGCGTGGCGTCCTCCCATTCAGCCCGTCTCCCCTTGACCAAAAACCCGAGGCGATTCCCTGCAACCCGCTCCAGTGCCGACGGCAAGACTATCGTGACCGGGTACGACCGGTAAAACCGCGATTTCTTGATACCTGGAAGATGCTTACCGGGTGGGCAATAGATAAAAATACTTGACATGTCACCGTATGGTGATATGTTTCGTGTCAAGACCAACGGGAGGCGCATTATTAAACATCCGGCAGGAAAAACATCGCATGTTTCCCCGTCCGCGAGCCGGGACCGTGAAGCAACCCGAACGCGCCTCATTCAGGCGGTCGGTGCCCTGCTGGCCAGGCACGGGTTTACCGCCATTGGTGTCAATGCGGTTGCGAAAGAAGCCGGAGTGGACAAGGTGCTGATTTATCGTTATTTCGGCGGACTGCCCCAACTCATCGCCGCCTTCGGC
>DATEVI010000082.1:0-2868 GCA_035281865.1 Geobacteraceae bacterium
CTGACGAATAGCCTTGTCAGCGTGATGAGACATGTCTGTAGGAATGAGAATTCTGGACGGTTTGAACATGACAGGTTTACTCCTTTTAATTGAGATAGCGGTGGCGACCCGCAATTGCCAGCCCCTGACGGACTACACAACCTTGCTGTAATCAGGTTTCCCGGCATCTATTCCAATGCTCGATTCCTATAATGAATTATACCTGAAAATTTAGATGTATGAAGACATGTACGGATGAATTATTTCTTGTCCAGTACCTGTCGCACCATTCGTAAAAGATCGGCATTCAAGAATGGTTTTGTTATGAAATCTGCGTCCTTTTCAAGGATTCCTTTACTGTGCATGATGTCGGCTGTGTAACCGCTTATGAAAAGAACCTTCGTTTCAGGTTTTATCCTTCTTATCTCCTCGAGAATTTCTATGCCGTTCTTCTTCGGCATTACAACATCCGACAAGACGAGAGAAATGTCATCGTGTTCCTTGAACCGGGCCACCGCCTCTTCGCCATCACAGGCAGCGATTACCCTGTAGCCGGCCCTTTCGAGTATTCTTTTCAGGTAGCCCTTTACGACTTCTTCGTCCTCGGCAACCAGCAGGGTCTCCGTACCGCCCGCGACTGGAACGGAGATTTCTTGTTGATCCCAGACTATGCGGCTTTCTGCAAGGGGCAGATAAATCTTGAAAGTCGTTCCATTTCCCGGTTCGCTGCTGACCAGGACAGAACCCTCATGCTGCTTGATGATCCCATGGACGATGGACAGTCCGAGGCCCGTCCCCTTGCCGACCTCCTTTGTGGTATAAAAAGGTTCAAAGAGCCTTTCCATTGAATTTTTATCAATGCCCGTGCCCGAATCGGCAACAGATATCAAGGCGTAATTTCCGGGCGCCGGAAGATCATACTGCCCTTCCGATCCCTCCTTTACCATCACCCGCCCCGTCGACATCGACAGTCGACCACCATGGGGCATTGCGTCACGGGCATTGGCCGCCAGATTCATCAGCACCTGCTCGATCTGGCCGGAATCGGCCATTATGACCAGTTTTGCATCCGCAAAGTCTGCGCTGAACTCGATATCCTCCCCGATAATTCTCTGAATGAGTTTGCTCGTGTTACTGATGAGGGAGTCAATGCGCACAGGTTTCGGGTTTATGACCTGCTTCCTGCTGAAGGCAAGGAGGCTTCGGGTCAGTTCCGAGGCACGACCGGCTGCTTTCAGGACCTGTTCGACGCTTTCCTGCAACAGCTGGTCGTCTGCTGGAACGCTCTCCTGCAGTATTTGCCCGTAACCGGAAATGGCAGTAAGCAGGTTATTGAAGTCGTGGGCTACGCCTCCGGCAAGCACACCGATGGATTCCATCTTCTGTGCCTGCTGGAGCTGCCTCTCCAGTTTTTTACGCTCCGTCACATCACGGATAATTCCCTGGTATCCGGAAATTTGCCCCCCATCGTCCCTTATAACCGAGACAGAGATATGAACGATGATTTTTTCATCGTTGTTTCTCTTCATCTCAACTTCATAATCACTTACGTATCCGGAACTGAGCAACTTTTGCCACATCCGCTTCCTGTCTTCGGAATGGTAGTAGAGCTTCGCCGGGTCCAGCGAAAGAAGCTCTTCATTGGTATAGCCAAAGAGTTCATTGCCTGCCCGGTTGATATCAAGGATTCTTTTGGAGGTATCCGAAATAAAAATTGTATCTTTCGATTCCTCAAAAAGGGTCCGGTATTTTTTTTCCTGCTGCAACAAGGCCTGGAGGTCGGCCTTTTTGCGCTTCCAGTCGTGCAAAATTCGCCATGATGCAATGAGCGTGAACAGAAAAAAGAGTGCCACTACTGCCGACATTATGGCGGCTTCACGTCGCCACTCGGCAAGATAGTCGCTGGTGGCCAGGCCGACGGTGATATAAAGGGGGTATTTGGATATTTTGCGGTAGGTGTATGTTCGCTCGGCATTGTCAACGGGCGTCAATGCTTTGTACGTTCCATTGTTCCGACCCGACCTGATCAGCTCTCGAAGCTTGCCCGACACTGCCTTCTGACCAACGGTGCTGCCGACGCCTTGGGGCTCGGGAAAGCGGACGAGGCCACTCAGTTGCGCGTCGCGCAGGGTGATAGCCCCGTGTTTGCCGACATCTATTGAGGTAAAAAGCCTCTGTAAATGCTCCAACGGAATTACCCCGTAAACCACTCCGGCAAAGGAGCCGTTCGCTTGGCTTACGCGCCGGGCAAGGATAATCGCCCATTTCCCGATGACACGGCTCACCACCGGTCTGGATATGAACAACCCAGCCTTTGCGTCGTCACGCAAGCGGATGAAGTAATCACGGTCGGCAATGTTTTTCAGATCCCCGCCCGTCACGCCTTTACCGTATGTGATGTCACCCTGTGCGTTGGCCATTCTCAGGCCATCGAGTTCCGGCAGGCGTGCAGATTGGCGATCCAGGAATGCGTTCAATTCCCGGCGATCGATACCGCCTGCTGCAAGCTGTTTTTCGATCTCGTCAGCAGCGGAGAACAGGACCACATCGATCTTGTCAATGGATCCGCCGATGTATTGCTCCAACACCTGAGCCAGGTTCTGGGTAGTGACCGCGGCACTTTGCTCGTACTGATGCCTGCTCTGGCGCAGCGACAATCCCGCCAGGACGAGGACGAACAGATTGATCAGCAGGACGCCGGCCGCCAACCGTCTGATAAAGGTGGCCGGAGACACCGTCGAATTTGAAGCCTTGGGTGGGACATTCATGGAATTAACACCTGCCTGCAATACGTCTTTGAATTGCTCTGATCGCAAAAAATCCGTGTAATTGTAACAGTTAACGGAAAGGAGTGCAATTAATGAGAGGAGTGGAAATTGAAGGGGGCAG
>DATEVI010000083.1:0-2165 GCA_035281865.1 Geobacteraceae bacterium
GTTTCTCACGGCGAGGCGTTTTCCCGATTGCACGGCAGCCCTGTGTGCGGAGCAGAGGAGTTGCAGGCAGCAGAGGGACGCCGTTGTGACGTCCGTTAGGTCCAATTCGAGACTGGTCACCGCTTCCAGCGCATCCGCAAACCCCGATTTCAATTCGGATGCGAATTCGATCCCCATTTCTCCGCCTATGGTCAACACCCCGGTATCGCCGGATTGCAGGAAACTGAGATTCATCTTTTCACCCCCGGGTTCTCTTATTTTACAAATTTCTTAACCGTTTCAACGAGCTGTTCGGGCTTGAACGGTTTCACCATCCAGCCGCTGGCCCCCGCCTGCTTACCCGCCAGTTTCTTGGAGTCCTGGGATTCCGTGGTGAGCATGACGATGGGAACGAATTTGTATCCCGCCCTGCCCCGCAACTGTTTTATGAGCTCGATCCCGTCCATTTCAGGCATATTCAGGTCGGTAATGACCATCGATATTTTTGCACCGTCCAGTTTGGTCAGCGCATCCTTGCCGTTGTTCGCCACGATTACCTCGTAGCCTGCATCCTTAAGCGTGAAAGAAACCATCTGCCTCATTGATGCCGAATCATCCACAATTAGCAACGTGTGTGCCATATACTACTCCTTCCAGATTTCTCTTAAAAAGCCGCCTGCCCTGCTCTTTCGCCGTTGCCGGACATCGTTTCCCTCATCACCTGCCGTTCCGATTCCATGGTATACATGTTTTCCAGCCATGATATGCGGTCTTTTGATCCGCCCGCTTCAAACGCCGGGGAAGGATTGCGCAGATTCCTCGCCATCACTTCACTTTCAGACTTCATCTCCCGGAGCGGCTCAATCACATGCTCGATCTTCTGCCTTGTTATGTCCTGGAACTGCATGGACATGACGATGCCGCTGATGTCTCCAGCCAGGCATTCCGTTTCCGTGGCCAGGCTGTCCAGCTCACCCTGTACGCTCGCCATCACGTCATCCAGCCGTCCCAGAGTGTCGTTCATGATCCTTTCCGACTCGATGGAACGCTGTTCGGTTCTCTCGGCGCTCTTTTCCGTCTCCTGGTAGATTCCCGTGATGTCCGTTTCGATATTCCGTATCAGTTTTCCGATGTCGCTTGCCGCTGAAGTGGACCGAAGCGAAAGCTTCCGCACCTCATCCGCGACCACGGCAAAGCCCCTGCCGTAATCGCCCGCCCGCGCCGCTTCGATGGAGGCGTTCAGGGCGAGCAGGTTCGTCTGGTCCGCTATGTATTCGATTTCCGAAACCACCTCACGTATGCTTTCCATGGTGCCGGTTATCTTCTGAATGCCGGACAATGTCTCCCGTGCTAGTCCGTTCACGCTCTGCAGGTTGCCGATGACCGCTCCGAGCGATTCCCTGCTGAGCTGAATCAACGCCTTGCTGTCCTCTCCGTTATTGCCGGCAAAATCACCGAGCGCATTCGCCGCTCTCGATGCCTGACTCCTGGCCCGTGAAATGATCCCCATGAACCCTTCCCCGATATCGAGAACCGCGGTCTCCGTTTCCTCTATGACACATTCGAGCTGATTGACCAGGACCGGCACCATCTGAGCGCTCCTGTCGAGGAGCTCGGCCACCGGTGCCGGGTCGACCGCCTGAACTTCATCACCACGGTTTTGTCCGGTCTCGCCGGAATCCCGGATCTCAAGGATTTTTCCGACCAGGAGGCGGACGGTTGCAATTATGCCGAGCAACAAGACTCCCGCGGTAACAAGCCGAATCGTCCCGTCATTTATAAGAGCGGGGGCCGCGGCGGCGAATACCAGCACGCCGATCAAAACTGTAAACTTTCTAATATCTCTGTTCATAACTCTCTTTCCTCATAGGGCAGCAAGAATCAGTAGCCAGTAGCCAGTAGCCAGTAGCCAGTTGCCTTCATCCTTCATCCTTCATCCTTCATCCTTGTGCCTTGTGTCAATATCTCTCGAATTCGGCGTCGGCGGAATCAGTCGCCATGTCGAACGGGAAACCGTTGTCGTTGACCGCCTTTTTCCCGTGATAACCATTGGCTTGTGACTTTGGAGCGACCTTCGCTGCCGGCGTCGCAACGGTCTTTTTCTCCTTTAACGTCCGGGACGAAAACGCACGTTGTGTCTCTTCGGTCCGGAAGAAGGCAACGGCGCCCTGCAACTGCTCGGCCTG
>DATEVI010000084.1:0-6204 GCA_035281865.1 Geobacteraceae bacterium
CTTTAATGGATAGTATCCCTTGACTTCCACTTCGTAATGGTTGTAACCGTCCGTACTGCCGAGAAATTTGGAGCTGTTTTCAAAAGACAGTTTTCCGTAGACCCCGCGTGTCGGCATGTCCAACGAGTCCATGGTGCTGTAAACGAGTCCGATTTTCTGGGCATGGACGGTGAATCCGTTAATGCCGGGCACCTCACTTTCCGTGAATTTGTCCCTAATGAAGGGGACGCTCTTCACGGCGCCCTGGCCTATGCTTACATCTTTGAAACGTTCTCCGAAAATCACCTGTAAATGGTCGGTAAGCTTATACCCGACCACTAAGTTAAAGCCGATTTCTTCATCGGCATAGTTGGTTTCGTTCTGCGGTGAGCTGTCGGACTGAAATCCGAAAAAGCGGGCCGAACCATCAGTGAAAACGAAGAGATGACCGTTCAGCAGGAGTTTCTTCTCGAGAAAGGTGTTGTCGCGGATTTTGAGCCCGTAATCATGGTTCACTTTGGTAGATTGGGAGAGGTTCACCTCCCAGTTTCTGTCAGGGGAGGGGAAAAAACTGCCGTACACACTGACAGTGGTTCCGAAGTTCTGGTTCTGGTTGATCTGCGGGGCAAGCAGGGTGCTCACCTCATCCTTTGCGTCATGGAGAAGAAAGGCTGTAAGGGCGCCATAGATAAGCCCCTCATTGGGGCTTGTGGCAATTATGGGCAAGGGGATGGTCACCACCTTGACCGGGTCGCCGAATGTCTCGTTCGTCAATGGATACGGCAGGTTTTTGCGGGGCACCATGTTTGTGCATGATGTTGTCAGAGCCAATAAAACAAGGATCAGAATACAGTTTGCAACGAGGCGCATCGCTCTTCTCTGGGGAGTTAAATTTAAAATCGGGTAAGGATATCCGGTTTTGAACTTTACTTCAACCCAAAATCAGATTGAAGGCCCGGTTTCCTCAGATGTTCATCCCTGTTTTCGAGACGGTACAACCAGGCAAGCAGTTCGGCGACAGCGACATACAGTTCGGGCGGAATGTGCCGGTCCAGATCGATTTGCATCAAGAGCTCGACCAGCACCGGCGATTCGTGCACATATACGCCTGATTGACCGGCCAGGGCAATAATCGCTTCCGCCGTGACTCCGCTTCCCTTGGCCACGACCCGGGGGGCATGCTCTCCCTCCCCGTAAGTCAGGGCTACCGCTTTTTTACTCTCCTGAACCGTCTTGTCCATGATCAATAACCATTCCTGCGAGCCGTATGCCTGCCGCGGACATCGCGTCCGCAAGACCTTGTCGGTCGGATTGCATGGCAGCCGCGGAGTTGTCCCCAGCCGCCATCATATGCAGGCTCAGGCCGTCTCCGGTCAACCGGAGGGTGGCGCTGACTTCTCCAAGGTTCGGCAGTTCCAGGCGGAGGGTCGTTTCCAACTCCCTGTCCTGTTTCTCCCCCGATTCCGTTTCCCTTTCGCGGACAGTCCATTCCATCTCCTGTCCGGGCCACACTTCACCCTGCCAGACAAACTGCCCGGAATGCAGGGTCTGCATTTGCTCCTTCAGGATCGGCAGCATTTCAGGCTCAACCGGAGTTTTCCGTTCCGCCCCGTTTTCCGCTGCGATCGTTTCATCCGGAATATTTTCGTTCGTTCCGAGGAGGGCGTCTAACACCCCCCGGTGTGCCTGATTCCGCGCGGATTTTGCACTGCCGCCCGTTTCTCCCCGGCCGGTCGATTTCCCCTGCGGTTCCCTGAGGATATCCTTCATGCTGCGTTCGCCCTGGCTCCACTGAACAAGATGGGATTCATAAAAGATGCCGCTGAATGTCAGCGTCTCGCGAAGTCGTGCCGCAAGGGAAGCAGTATCGGCCGGTGGACCATCTAGGACGATGTTTGACCGGGGCAGGGAGCTTACCTGTGGTTGAACTCCTTTTCCGGCGAGCATGCCGAGCATTTTCCCGGTGTCGCTGATGTAGACAGGTGAGGAGCTGTTGGCCGACCGTGACAGCGCAAAGGTCAACCGCGGCTCTTCGGCCAGGAAAGTCATCGGCAGGGTGTCGCCGGGTCGTACCGTTACCGGAAGTTCCATTTTCATCAGTTCACCCGCCACTCGTACCAGGGTGCGATGATTCGGCAGGTTCGCCAGGATTTCCGCCTGCACCTGTTGCCCCGGCCTTACAAGGAAGCGACCGGTGGATTCTTTCTCAGCCTCGATAGCGGGATAGGTCGATGTCTTGGTCAGAGATTGGGCAAAGATGCGGATTGTGCTGTCCATGGGCATCGTCATCCCCAGAGTATCAGTCCCGGCTCATAAATGGTTCCCAGCTGTGCGTGCTTCGGCATGGCGCGGACCAGAAAACCATGGCGGCCGCAGAAACGGCTCTCAATTTCTCCTGTAAATAAATACATAGCCTGGCCCAGGTTCTCGGTAGGTTTGAGGGGCACTAGTTCTCCCCCGATGATACTGCCCCTGGAGTCCAGAACCCCGAAATAGGCATCTACGGCGATATCCTCCGGCGGCAGATCTCCTACAAATACTTTCGTTCTGACGGGAATCATGGTGCCGATGGTTATGTCGCCGCTGACCTCCGCCTCGGTTTCATCTATCCTCACCTGCGGCCAGAGCCTTTGCATGGAACTCTTCCATTGGGCGAGATCCTTCGCCACGGACTGGTCCATGTCGAACAAACCGTACCAATTCTTGTGGGAAGGGATGTAACAACGCTCGGTATATTCCTGTACCATGCGCTCCGTACCGAATACGGGACAGATGGTTTGCAGGGAAGCCTTTACCATTGTCAGCCAGCCCCGGGGAATCCCGTCCTGTCCGCGGTCATAGAAAAGCGGAACGATCTCTTTTTCCAGCAGGTCGTAGACGGCTCTTCCCTCCACTTCGTTCTGGTATTCGACATCGTCGTACACTTCCCCTCTGCCCACTGCCCAGCCGTTGTTTCCCCTGTAACCTTCGGGCCACCAGCCGTCCAGCACGCTCATGTTGAGACCGCCGTTGAAGGCCACCTTGATGCCGCTGGTACCGCTGGCCTCCAGGGGGCGGCGCGGCGTGTTGAGCCACACATCGACTCCCTGAACCATTTTTCTGGCCACGGCCAGGTCATAGTCCTCGATGAATACTATTCTGTGGCGGAACTCCTCCTTGAGAGACAATTGGACGATCTGCCTGATGAGTTCCTTTCCTTCGAAGTCGGCGGGATGGGCCTTGCCGGCGAATATCACCTGTACCGGTCTGGTGGGATGGTTCAGTATTCTGCTCAATCGCTCGATGTCGCGAAGAAGAAGCGTTCCGCGCTTGTACGTGGCAAAGCGGCGAGCAAAGCCTATGGTCAGAGCTTCGGGATCGAGGACCTCGTCGGCTACCGCAATCTCCTTGGAGGTGGCTCCAACCTGGTAGAGATGTTCCTTGAGTCTCGTCCGGGCAAATGCCACCAGGCGTTCCCGGCATCGCTCATGGGTGCGCCAGAGTTCGGCATCCGGTATGTGTGCGGCTTTTCGCCAGATACTGTAGTCGGTCGGATCGTCGACCCAGCGGGTTCCCAGATAGCGGTTCAAAAGGCCGGTCATGTCATGGGAAAGCCATGTTTTGGTGTGAACCCCATTGGAAATCGAGGTCAGCGGAAGGTGTTCTTCCGGGAGATCCGGCCAGATGTTCCTCCACATTTTGCGGGAAACCTCGCCATGCAACTGGCTTACCCCGTTGCAGTGACCGGCAAGTTTCAGTGCCAGAACCGCCATGCAGAAGGTCTCGTGGGGATTCGCCGGATTCTGTCTGCCCAGCGACAGGAACTCCTCGGATGTCAGGCCGAGTTCCCTATAGAATCCTCCGAGGTATTTCTCCATGAGCTCCGGGGAAAAGTGGTCGATACCTGCTTCCACCGGGGTATGAGTGGTAAAAACGTTACCGGCCTTCACAATTTCCCGGGCTTCACGGAAATTGAGACCCTTTTCCTCCATGAGAAGCCTGATCCGTTCGAGGGACAGGAAGGCGGCATGCCCTTCGTTCATATGGCAGACATTCGGCTCTATGCCGAGCAGCTTGAGTGCGCGGATGCCGCCGATGCTGAGGAGAATTTCCTGCCTGATCCGCGTCTCATAGTCCCCCCCGTACAGTTGGGCTGTTATCTCCCTGTCCCCCGGGGCGTTCTCTTCAAGGTTCGTGTCCAGCAGGTACAGGGGAACCCGGCCGACCTGTATCCGCCATATTTGAGCGCGTACCGACCGGGACGAATAATCGATTTCAATGACGAGTGGTTTTCCCGCTGAATCCCTCTCCAGATGGAGGGGCATGTTGTAAAAATCGTTTTCCGGATAAAATTCCTGCTGCCAGCCTTCTATATTAAGATACTGGCGAAAGTATCCCTGGCGGTACAGAAGTCCGACACCGACAAGAGGTATGCCGAGATCGCTGGCCGATTTCAGATGGTCGCCGGCCAGGACCCCCAGGCCTCCCGAATAAAGGGGGATTGATTCATGGAGACCGAATTCCATGGAAAAGTACGCAACTTTCATGGAACTGCCGCCGTTGTGTGTTTTATGGAACCACGTCCTGCCGGACATGTATTCCCGAAGTCTTTCATCGACAGCTGCCAGGTGGGCCATGAAGCCGTCGTCGGCCTTGAGGCTGTCGAGGCTGGCCTGCTGGAGGATCCCGAGCATCTGCACCGGGTTGTGCCGGGTTTCTCTCCACAGTTCCGGGTCCAATCTCTTGAACAGTTCGATTGCCTGGGGTTCCCAGGTCCACCAGAGGTTGTAGGCGATTCTTTGAAGTGCGTCCAGTTCCTCCGGCAACGATGGAATTACGGTGAAACGGTGGAGTTTTTTGCTGAAATCCATTCGGGTCCTCCTTAATTATGGAAAAAACAGTCTCCACAGAGATTTACGGAGACACTGAGATTTGTTATTGATTTGCGGCTAGCCGCTAGCCGCTGGACCTTTCTTCTCCGGCTTTTCGATGCCGAATTTTTCCAGCCGGTACTGCAAGGTCTTGTATGTCATTCCCAGCAAAGGCGCCGCTTTGCCGATGACCCAGTCAGCTCTCTCCATTGCTTTTATAATAACGTCCCGTTCAAGTTCTTCAAATGAAATTCCTTCGGGCGGGAAAGAAAAGGGTAGATTTGTGCCCGGAGTCGTCTCCCTTTGCAGCTCAGCGGGGAGGTCCTCCGGCTGAATATAGTCATTTTCCGTCATCAGCATGCCCCTTTCAATCACCGATTCAAGCTGTCTGACATTTCCCGGCCATGAATAATTCATAAGCAGCTTCAACGCAGGTTTTGAAATTCCCTTTACCGCAGTCTGATCGCCGTATTTTGCTACAAAGAATTCGGCAAGAACTGCGATGTCGCTGCCCCGTTCACGGAGCGGAGGCAGATTTATCCTGATGACGTCAAGACGGTAGAACAGGTCCTCGCGGAAGCTTCCTTTCCTGATTTCCTGCTCCAGGTCCTTGTTGGTCGCCGATACGATGCGCACGTCCACGGGGATGTTTACCTTGCCGCCGACCCGGCGAATTTCCTTTTCCTGAATCGCTCTGAGCAGCTTCGCCTGCATTGCCGTGTTGAGTTCCCCGATCTCGTCAAGGAAGACGGTCCCCCCGTCGGCGGCTTCGAAGATTCCCAGTTCACGCTTGTCCGCGCCTGTGAAGGAGCCCTTTTCGTGGCCGAACAGTTCGCTTTCCATCAGAGAATCGGGTATGGCCGCGCAGTTAACTGCAAAAAAAGCGCTGTTTTCCCGAGTGCTCCCTTCATGTATGGCTCGTGCAACCAGTTCTTTGCCGGTTCCGGATTCACCGTATATGAGTACGGTCGAACCGGTGGGCGCGATCTTGTTGATGATCCGGAAGACTTCTTTCATCTTCGGATGGGTCCCTATGATGTTGGGGACACCACGGGTCTCTTCCAGCCTTTTCTGCAGCACGTTGTTCTCGCGAAGCAGGTTTACACGTTCGCAGGCGCGGCGGAGCAGCATCAGCAGATTGTCCTTTTCCAGGGGCTTTTCCAGATAATCGAATGCCCCTTTCTTCATCGCTTCAACCGCTGAATCTATAGTGCCGTGTGCCGTCATCAGCACTATGCACTGGTTCGGATTTCCATCCAGAATCGATTCCAGGAGCTCCATTCCCGACAGGCCGCGCATCTTGAGGTCTGTCAGGACGATGTCGAACTCTTCTTTTCCCAGCAGCTCAAGCGCTTCCCGAGCCCCGGGAACTTCA
>DATEVI010000085.1:0-3528 GCA_035281865.1 Geobacteraceae bacterium
ACCGAGTGCCCGGTGCCGCAGTATTCGGCGCAGTATATGTCATACTTCCCTTCCATCAGCGGCTGTACCCACAGATAGGTATAGCGGCCGGGGATCATGTCCTCCTTGACCCGAAATGCTGGGAGGAAAAAACTGTGGATCACGTCCGCCGATGTCATGACGAACTTGACCGGTTTGCCGACCGGAACGCGGACCTCGTTGACCTCCAGATGACCGTCCGGGTACCTGAACTCGAACAGCCACTGTTTCCCGGTTACCGCGATCTCGGTAGCCCCGGGAGGGGGTGTTCTCATTTCCTTGAAAACCACATATCCGTAGAAAAAAATGGCAAGGACCAGAAGAGACGGAATCACCACCCACAGGGTCTCCAGCAGAGAGTTACCGGTGATGTACGGCGTCTCCCTCTCTTCCTCCGTTTTCTTCCTGCGGTAACGCCAGGCAAAGTAGATGAGGGCGCCCTGGGTGAGGAGGAAGAAAAAAAGTCCGATTACGGTAATAAAGATAAATACCGAATCAACCTGACCGCCTATGCGCGAAACCTCCCCGATATCCGATAAAACAGGCATCCCGTTCAACTCCCTCCCCTTCCCTCCGCGCCTCTCTTCTCACGCCGCCACAGGGAAAAGACAAGTATTCCGAGAAGGAGAAGAACAAAAGCCCCGGTAATTTTCATGATATTGATAGCTGCCAGTGAATACTTCTTTCCTGCCGGATCGTAGTGAAAGCAATACAGTAGTGCCCGGTTGAGGAATTGCGAACCGCCGATTTTGCCGTCCGCCGCTTCGATCAGCGCCAGCTTCAGGTCCCTCGGGCTCTGGTCGATGCCGTACAGATACCGGGCTACCCTGCCGTCGGGAGTCAGGAGAATAAGAGCCGCCGGATGGGCAAAGTTATCCTTTGCCAGTTTCACGTATTTGAATCCGACGCTCCCGGTCAAACGCTCAATTGACGCTTGGTCTCCCATGAGAAAAGGCCATCGGTCCCCCGCATTGGTGATGCCTCGCAGCATCTGATAAGTTTCCAGCGCCTTTGCCTTGGTCCTGGCCGGAGTTTCATCCGGGTTGAAGCTGACGGTGACGATGCGGAAATCCCTGTTCAGGGAGAACCCCTGTATATTTCCCATGGCATCCACCAGGCTGCGGAACACCAGGGGGCAGAGCATCGGGCATTCATAGAAATTCAGGGTAAGGATGACGGGTTCCCCGGTAAAATAATCCTTCAACCTCACCTGACGGCCATCCTGATTGGTGAAGGCCAGATCGAGGGGCACGACTGCATCGAGTTTCTCATCCACGCCGATCTTCCGCAGTATCTCCTCCTCCGGGGTAAGAGCCTGAAGACCGGCCGGAAAAGCGCAAAGAAAGACGGTGACCAGGAAAAGCATTACACCATATGCCGTCAGATGACGAACTTCATTAAAAATCATACCTTGCTTCATGTGGCACTCCGGTCACTTCGCTCTCTCTTGCCGCTGCAAAATAGTTTAACCTCAAATAGATGGATTGCAATCTTCTCTCGGATAATGTCAGCGGGTCGGTCATCGAACTCGCCCATGCACGGGCAATTGCTTGCCAATTGGTAAATATGCTATACCATTTTTTCAGAAGCGGGATGTCGTCGTATTTTTTGAGAGGCTAATGATTTGTCGCCAAGAGGAACTTAAAGCCTATTTGCGAACAAGCTCTGAATCGGAGGAGGCACCGATATGGATAATCCGCAGAATCCTTTAGACAAGTTGTGCATCAATACCATTCGCACCCTGTCCATGGACGCTGTGCAAAAGGCAAATTCGGGGCACCCGGGGACTCCGATGGCGCTGGCTCCGCTCGCATATATGCTGTGGACCCGATTTCTGCGCTATAACCCGAAGAACCCGAAATGGTTCAACCGAGACCGCTTCGTGCTGTCAAACGGCCACGCCTCGATGCTTCAGTATGCCATTCTGTTTCTGACCGGATACGATCTGTCCCTGGACGACATCATGAATTTCCGCCAGTGGGGGAGCAAGACACCCGGCCATCCTGAGTACGGCCATACCCCCGGTGTCGAAACCACTACCGGGCCACTGGGGCAGGGTTTTATGAACGCGGTCGGAATGGCGATCGCCGAAGCACACCTGGCCGCGGTCTACAACCCGGACGGGTATGAAATAATTAACCATCATACCTACGTAATCTGCGGTGACGGTGACCTGATGGAGGGAGCTTCCCACGAAGCGGCTTCCCTAGCCGGCCACCTGGGACTCGGCAAGCTCATCTGCGTATTCGACGACAATCATATAACCATCGAAGGAGGCACCGAACTCTCCTGTTCGGATAATGTAGCCGGGCGTTTCGAGGCGTATCACTGGCATGTGCAGGACCTGGGCGACAGGGCAAACGACCTGGGTGCGCTGACCGATGCCTTTGACAATGCGCAAAAGGAGAAGGAACGCCCTTCACTGATCATACTCCGCACCCATATCGGTTACGGAGCGCCGAACCGGCAGGACACGAAGGAGGCACATGGCGAGCCGCTGGGTGAAGAGGAGATTCGGCTGGCCAAAAGATCGTACGGTTGGCCGGAAGACGAGAAATTCCTGGTACCCGAAAAGGTATTGGAGCATATGCGAATGGCCATTGGGCGCGGCAGTGGTCTGGAGGAGTCGTGGAACAGAAAATATGCCGCTTACCGCAAGGAATTCCCGGAACTTGCGGACCATCTGGACGCGGCGATTTCAGGCGGCCTCCCGCCAGGATGGGATTCGGACATTCCCGTCTTCAAACCGGAGGACGGCTCGATAGCCACCAGGGTGGCGGGCGGCACAATTCTCAACGCCCTCGCCGAAAGGCTGCCGTGGCTGATCGGCGGCAGCGGCGACCTTTCACCGTCAACGAAGACCCTCATAAAGTCGTCCCGCTATTTTGCCTGGGGCCGCTATACCAACCGCAACATCTCCTGGGGAGTAAGAGAACTCGCCATGTGCGCGTGCAGTTCGGGCCTTGCGCTCCACGGGGGGGTGCGACCGTTTGCCGCGACATTCTTCGTTTTCACCGACTATGCCCGCCCCGCCATCCGCCTGGCGGCCCTGATGGGGCTACCGGTCATTTACGTCATGACCCATGATTCCATCGGACTCGGTGAAGACGGCCCGACCCACCAGCCCGTCGAGCACCTGGCTTCGCTGCGGGCCATGCCCAACATGTGCGTAATCAGGCCGGCCGACGCCAACGAAACTTCGTATGCATGGCGAGCCGCCATGTTCCGCACCGAAGGGCCCACCATTCTAGTACTCACCAGACAGGGGCTGCCCGTTTTCGACCGAACTGTTGTTGCGGGTGCGGAGGGGATGCTGAAAGGGGCTTACATTCTGTCTCGGGAAAACGCGGGGAAGCCCGATATCATTCTCATTGCGAGCGGCTCTGAGGTTCAGTTGATTCTTGAAGCGCAGAAAGTTCTTGCAGCAGAAAACATCCACGCCCGCGTGGTCAGCATGCCCAGTTGGGAACTTTTCCGGGAACAACCCCCGGAATACCGTGATGACGTCCT
>DATEVI010000086.1:0-2660 GCA_035281865.1 Geobacteraceae bacterium
AGAGTTATAAACATGCGTTGTGTCGTCCCCAATATAACCTTTCGCCTCTGCGAAAGACTTGAGTAAATAATCCGTTTCATAAGTTACATATTCCACGCAGCCGCTTTTTGATTCTGCCGATACACCTGAAGCCGAGCAAAAAGCGGCTTTTTTCCGTCTGGTTAAAATTTATCCGAATTTCAGTTAAAGATTTTTCCCGACCGGCCGAAACGTATACGAGTACCAATTCGGCCTGCACAGGCGAATACCCCCGGTTCCCGCGACGGAACCGCAAAGAAAAGGAGACATGGTGATGAAACGACTGGTTGTGATCTGTCTGGCGACTATTGTAGCACTGATGATGGCGGGACTTGCCCGCGCGGACGAAACGCAGAAGGCCGAGGGTCTTGTGAAAGAAGCGGTCGGATTCTATAAGGCGAACGATATCGAGAAGGCACTCGAAGAATACAGCAACCCGGCGGGGAAATTCAAGCAGGGGGATATTTACGTATTTGTCTATGACCTGGAAGGGACCATGCTGGCCCATCCCAACAACACGTTGATCGGGCAGAATCTCCTGGAGGTTCCCGATGCCGGAGGCAAGATGTTCCGGAAGGAGATCGTCCAGGGAGCAAAAACAAAGGGTTCCGGATGGGTGGATTACCAGTATCTGAATCCGAAGACGAAAGAGGTCGAACAGAAGACGACCTATTTCGAAAAGGTTGACGACCTGGTCATCTGCTGCGGGATATACCGGAAATAGACGGCCACCCGGGAAGCCCGGGGGGCGGGAGAAGAAGATGACCATCAGAACACGACTGTACATGACCACGGCGATCATGGTCGCCGGTTTGGCGATTGTTACACTCCTCAGCATCTTCGCCATGGGGAGCATAAGGCGCAGCATAAACCTGCTGACCGCGCATTCCACACCCCTGCAGATCAAGACCACCGAGCTCCAGAAGCAGATCGAGACCCTCTCGGGTGGACTGATGCAGCTCGGCGTGACCAGGGACCCCCAGGAAGTGCGGCGGCTGTCGGCGGCCATAGACGCACAGAAAGAGGCCATCGAGCGAATCGTGGAGGAAGTGGGCCGACTCGATACCGCCCAGAAGGATGGCATCGACATTTCCACTTTCAAGGGGCTGCATGCCACGGTGCTGAAGGCCGTCGAAGAGCGCCTGGCAAACATCGCCCGGTTCAAGGCCGATGCCGGCCGGGTTGATGCTTCGTTTCGGGAGGTAGAGCGACTCCTTGCCGGCATCAGGAAGGAAATGCTCTCCCTCACCGGCGCCGGGTCTGCCCGTGTTACCGATGCGGTCAGGTCGTCAACCCACCTCTTCGGAGCTACCAGCTCGGTCAAGGACATGATGCTCAGCCTGCGGGAAATCAACGTACTGCTGAACGATCTGGAGTTGAGTAAGGGGAGGACCGAGGTCCTGGCCCTGAAGCAGAAGATGAAGATGATCAACACCGCCATCCAGGGGACACAGGTAGATGACCCCGTGGTAAAGGAGGTCAAAGAACAGGTAGCAGCGGTCCATGACAAATTCGTCCGCCCAGGCGACGGCCTGATCGCCTTCAAGCAGGATATCCTGGCGGGCAAGGGTCAGGAGAGCCGGTTCCAGTCCCTCAAGAAGGGGATACAGAGCAGTCTGACGGACCTGAACTTCAAACTCTCGGCCCTCACCGACACGTTCGAAGTCAGGGTGGGCAGAAACCGGGGCGAGGTGGACCAGGCCCTGGGGGAGAGGCAGCGGATCGCCGCCATCACCGACAGCGTCAGCTCGGTTGTGACGGAGATGAAGTCTCTTGATTCCAAGGTAAGGGTCCTGATGCTGAGCGACACGGAGGAAGGCTTCACCAGGGCCGTTGCGGAAATAAGAGCTGTTCAGGCCCGGCTTGACGGGGGGATCGCCGCCATCCGGCGAGATATGCTGCATCTGCGGCAGAAGGGGACCGGAACCGGCCTCGACGGAGCGGCACGTTCGCTGCGACAGGCCGGCGAATCGATCAACCGTATCATCGAGGCCCAGAAGGAAATCATAGCCAGCAATGCCCTGGTTGCCGGCACCATAGACACGGTGAAGCGGGAAACCTCCCGCGAGGTCGAGGCAGGTGCAGCAAGGGTGCGTCGGACTTCCAGCAGCCAGGAAGAGATGGTGGCCAAGGTAAACGGCATGGTGAAGCGGATGTCGACCCTCATGGTGCTGATTTCCGCGGCGGTGGCGCTGCTCGCGCTGACCACTTCCCTGGCCGCGGTAACACGGATAGGCACATCTCTGCGCCGCATGGTTGCCATGCTGCAGGACATCGCCGAGGGCGAGGGAGACCTGAGCAAGCGGCTGGCCGCGGGCGCAAAGGACGAACTTGGAGAGGCGGCCCGCTGGTTCAACATCTTTCTGGACAAACTGTGCCGTACCATGAACAGCGTCGCCGACCATACCGGACACCTGGCGGCAGCCTCGGAGTCGCTCAACGCGACCTCGGGCAGGATAGCCACGGGCGCGGAAAAAGTGGCCATGCAGGCAATGACCGTGTCCACGGCCAGTGAAGAGATGGCGGCGACCTCGGGTGAGATAGCGAAAAATTGCCAGACGGCCGTTGCCGATGCCGGGGAGGCCGGACAAGCCGCAAGAGAGGGAGCTGCCGTCGTCGAGGGGACTATTCGCGTAATGAAC
>DATEVI010000087.1:0-2682 GCA_035281865.1 Geobacteraceae bacterium
AGAAGACCCGTGGAGCGGGAGGCCCCCGCCATAATGCATCGTGCTCCCGTGACCGTTCCCCTGCAGACGGGCATCAAGGTCGTAGACGCCCTTGTTCCAATCGGCCGCGGCCAGCGTGAACTGATAATCGGTGATCGCCAGTCCGGCAAGACGTCTTTCATCCTGGATACCATCATCAACCAGAAAGGGCGGGATGTTATCTGCGTTTACTGCGCCATCGGACAGCAGGGTTCGTCGGTTGCCAAACTGATAGCCGACCTTCGCGGCCATGACGCCATGGGCCACTGCATCGTGGTAGTGGCCGACGGCTCCGACCCGGCCGGACTGCAATATATAACCCCGTATGCCGCCACCACCATGGCCGAGTACTTCATGGAGCAGGGCCGCGATGTGCTCATCGTCTATGATGACCTGACGCGGCATGCACGGGCCTACCGGGAGCTTTCGCTTCTACTTAGAAGGCCTCCCGGACGGGAAGCCTTTCCGGGAGACATATTTTACATCCACTCCCGTCTCCTTGAACGCTCAACCCACATGGACGACCGGCACGGCGGCGGCTCGCTGACCGCCTTGCCCGTTATAGAAACGGAATCCCAGAACCTCTCCGCATATATCCCCACAAACCTTATTTCCATAACCGACGGGCAGATATACCTGTCCCCCGATCTTTTTCAGAAAGGGATTCTGCCTGCCGTGGATGTCGGCAAATCGGTGTCGCGTGTCGGCGGCAAGACCCAGTTGCCCGCATATCGATCGGTGGTGGGGGATTTACGCCTTTCATATGCCCAGTTTGAGGAAATGGAGTCATTTTCCCGTTTCAGCACACGCCTGGATGAAGCGACACGCCGTATTCTGGAGCGTGGGCGGCGGGTGCGCGAGATACTCAAACAGCCCCAATACGATCCCATGCCGGTCTGCGATCAAATCGCGATGCTCGTCGCCGTAACAGGGGGCGCCTTTGACGGATTTCCCCTGGAACGTATCGTTGAAGCCGAGCGGGAAATCCGCCAGGCGGTTGCCCAACAACTCTTTGACGTATCAAGGCGTATTGAAGACGGCGAGGAATTGAGCGATATCGACCGGGAAAAGATATTGGATGTTGTTCGCAAAGCGCTTGATAAGGTTAGCGGGGAGGCTCGGGATGCAGACTCTGGAGTCTCTTAAGGAGAGGATCGGCACTGTTGAACTCCTGCAGTCGGTGGTCAGGACCATGAAGACCCTTGCGGCGGTGAGCATCCGACAGCATGAAAAGGCAATTGAATCTCTCGCTGATTACAGCAAAACCATAGAGATGGGACTATCCGTCGTCTTGAGGGAAGGACTTGACGAAACCGCCGAAAAGACACAACTCCGGGACGGCTGTCTGGGTGCCATCGTTATCGGTTCCGATCAGGGGCTTTGCGGCCGTTTCAATGAGCAGATTGTTGCCCATTCGTTGGAAAAACTCAAACTCATCGAGCCTGTGGAGTCCGGGAGAATCATGGTATGCGTGGGCACGCGCGCCGGCCTGTATCTCGCGGAGTCGGGCGAGAAGGTGGAAGAGTGTCATTCGGCGCCGGTATCGGCGACAGGTATCATACCCGCGGTGCAAAAAATATTGTTCAAGATCGAGGGATGGCAGACGCGGTTCCACCTGAACAAAATCGTGTTGTTTTACAATCACTTTCTGTCCGGCGCTTCCTATCGTCCCGAGCACTTGAATCTCATCCCGCTCGACCGGACCTGGCTGCGAAATCTGGCCGACAGGCCGTGGCAGGGCGGAACGATTCCGACATTTACCATGGACCGCCGCCGGCTTTTTACCCTCCTGGTACGGCAATCACTGTTCATTTCCTTGTACAGGGCTTTCGCGGAATCCCTGGCCAGTGAAAACGCGGCCCGCCTTGCCTCCATGCAGGTCGCCGAACGTAACATTGGTGAAAGGCTGGAAGAATTGAACTTTCGATATCGCGATTTACGCCAGAGCACCATAACCGAAGAGTTGCTGGATATCGTGGCCGGATTCGAGGCGATGACTTAGCAGACTGTTGAAAAACTACTGCGGGGCCGGTCTGCGTCGTTGCCGCTCGTTCGTAAGCTCAACGTAGCGCTTGCTACGCCTCGCCCCCTCTCTCGATTGCGCCTAGCATCCCGCCCTCCTCATGACGTTTTTCAACTGCCTGCGAACGGGGTTTGCCGGTTTTTAAACGGTCGCAACATGTTTGTAACCTGGAAATGATATATATATTCCACACTATTCAATCGGAACAGGAGCGAGACGAAATATGAAAAAAACGAGGGTACTTTTCGTGTGTGTCCATAACAGCGCCAGAAGCCAGATGGCGGAGGCGTTTCTCAACGATCTGGCCGGAGACAGGTTCGAAGCGCAAAGCGCCGGCCTGGAACCGGGCAAATTGAATCAGGATGTCGTCGCGGTAATGAAGGAAATCGGCTTCGATATTTCCAGGAACGAGACGAAGTCGGCCTTTGACTTGTACAAAAGAGGGGCCTTGTTCGATTATGTAATCACGGTTTGTGACGAGACGAGCGCGGAAAAATGCCCGATTTTCCCGGGATTCACCAAAAGACTCCACTGGGGTTTTCCCGACCCCTCATCGGTGGCGGGTGAGCAGAATGAGAGGTTGGATGTCATTCGGGGAATCAGGGACCAGATTCGTGCGCAGATTGAACAATGGGCAAAGG
>DATEVI010000088.1:0-3960 GCA_035281865.1 Geobacteraceae bacterium
CTCTTTGACGGATACGGACGGGCAATCCTTTCCCCCTGCAAGTGCCAAGGCAAGCCCGTCCAGCACCGGAGCCTCAATCTTCGGCCGGTGGGCAATCCTGGTCTTTCCGCCTCGTTCCCTGGAGATGACGAAGATGGCGGGGTAGGCAGTGACAACGGTATGAAACGCCTGGGTGTCCACCATATCGACGTAGTACCTAAGGTTATATGCCCTTGCAATCAGGGATCTGAGCGGACCGCCGTACTTGTTCTTCATCCAGCGGTCGGAGCAGATGAACCCGAGGACCCCGGTATCTTTCAGAAGATTCAGGCTCCTTTCAATGAAGGGGATGTAGAGGTCTGCACGGTCATAGATGGTCTCATACCGTGAACGGTATTCCGCCATCAACCTGTCCGGAATAAGCTCCTGCCGGACGTAGGGAGGATTGCCGACAACGAAGTCGAAACGTAATCGGATGTCGGCTAGGAGGAAATCGTCGTTCCTGAGCCAAGCGCCGAGAAGAGAGCAGGTCTGCTTCTGGTTGAAACCGAACCGTGAAAGCAGCTCCGTCAATCGTTCAACCGTCTCCGCAGCGACGGTGGGATCAATTTCGATTCCTACAATTGCGTTCCGCAGGTCGTCGACGGCCGTGTCCAGGCTTTTTTTGCCGAGGTACGAGACAACAAGTCTCTCGACAGCTCGAACAAGAAAGTCTCCGTTGCCGAACGAAGGTTCAAGTAGGGTTTGTTGATGGAGGGGTCTTTCGGGAAGGTACCCGACCAGGTTCAGGATGAAATCGACCGTTTCCCGGCGAGTATAGACGGCGCCACGCTCTCTCCGTGAGGACAAAGTCTCTTTCGGCTGAGAGCCATGCGGATTCCAAAGCGCAAGCTGTTCGAAAACACTATTTTTTGTATATTTGTTCATTTTCGACCAATTGTTGTATTTTGGGCATCTTAGCCGTAGAAAAGGTGATTTGCAAGATTTCTCATGGCATGTGAACTGATAACGAGGGTCATAACCCTCGTCATTTACGGTTTCCATTTTCGCAAGGTTGCCGAAAAGATCAGCTGCCATTCACGGTGAACCATGAAAATCGGCCTCATTCTCCATCTCCACCAGGTATCGCCGTTACTTCAGCGGCAGGTTCTGTCTCTGCATTCCCGGATTCAACCTCTCTTTGCCTCATTTTCAAAGCATTCCTTCTCCACGCGTCTGATTGCTGTCAATGTCCCACCCATTGCGAATGGGCGCGGGGTTGATGTAAAAGTGCGTCGAGCTTCATCGGCCAATGCTGGTACAATGAAAATATGCTCGTTCTTACAGCAAAAAGTCCATCGGACAACCACCGATTCTGCCTGTCCGTCTCCGGAGTTTAATTTCCCATGAGTTTCGTCCATCTGCATGTCCACAGCTATTTCAGTTTCGAACAGGGAACGGCCGATCCGGCGAAGCTCCTGCGGCGGTGCCGGGAGCTGGGCATGGACGCCGTGGCCGTAACCGATTATGACGGACTCTACGGGGCGGTTCGGCTGCTGAAGCATGCGGCGGAACTGGGGGTAAAGCCGATCATCGGTATGGAGATTACCCTTCAGGAGGGACTGTCGGACATAACAGTCTTTTCCGATGTTCAGCGGAAATACGCCAAAACAATATTCGGGCGGTACGCACTCATCGTCGAAGGCCGGTTGCAGAGGCTCTATCCCCGCTCGTTCGCCATTGTCGCCGAAAAGGTGACGCCGTTAACGCTGAAGTGACGATATGATCACTCTTTTCAAAGAGGATCGACCTGGTGACACCGAACCAGCGGGTGCAAAGGAATTACATGGTTGACATAGCTTGCCCAAAGCTGTTACGGTCAATTATCAAAACCCGCTGCAACCCGATAACACGTCATCGTAAGCCCCGGAATGAACCGGGGCTTTTTTATTACAGCACACAACTGAAGGAGTTTCATGAATTTTCAATCATTCGAATTTCACCCCCATATCGCCGCCGGAGTCACGACGGCGGGTTACGTCACGCCGACGCCGATCCAAGCGCAGGCAATCCCGCGGGTCCTTGAGGGGCTCGACGTTATGGGGCTGGCGCAAACCGGCACCGGCAAGACCGCCGCTTTCGTACTGCCGATACTGCAAAGGCTGATGCAGGGGGAACGCGGTCGAGTCCGCGCCCTGGTCATCGCCCCCACCCGCGAGCTGGCGGAGCAGACACATCAAGCCATAGGCGCCTTGGCCCGACAGACACGGATCAGGAGCATCACGGTCTATGGCGGCGTAAGCATCACCCCTCAGGCGCAGAATCTTAAAAGGGGCGTCGAGATCGTCGTTGCCTGTCCGGGGCGGCTGCTTGACCACATCGAGCAGGGGAGCATTGACCTCTCCCGGCTGGAAACGCTGGTCCTGGACGAGGCGGACCAGATGTTTGACATGGGGTTTCTTCCTATTATACGTCGGATACTGAAGCATATCCCCCGGAAGCGGCAGACCCTTCTCTTCTCGGCCACCATGCCCGCCGATATCCGCAAGCTGGCCGACGAAGTTCTGCACGATCCGGTTACGGTGCAGGCAGGCTCCTCAGCCCCGGCGGCCACTGTCACCCATGCCCTCTATCCGGTTGAGCAGCACGTCAAGACGGCCTTGCTCCTGGAGCTCCTGCACCGCACCGACACCGGGTCGGTGCTGGTTTTCACCCGCACCAAACACCGCGCAAAGCGGCTCGGAGAGCAGCTGGAAAAGGCGGGCTACCGGGCGGCGTCGCTGCAGGGCAACCTTTCCCAGAACCGGCGCCAGGCTGCGCTGGACGGCTTCCGTGACGGCTCGTTCCAGGTCCTCGTCGCTACCGACATTGCCGCGCGTGGTATCGACGTGTCGCAGGTATCCCACGTCATCAACTACGACATTCCCGACACCGCCGAAGCCTATATCCACCGCATCGGCCGGACCGGCCGCGCCGCCCGGAGCGGCGATGCGTTTACCCTGGTGACCGGCGACGATGCGATCATGGTCCGCACCATCGAGCGGACGCTGGACGCCCGGCTCGAGCGTCGTACCGTGGCAGGATTCGATTACAGCGTACCCGCACCTCGCAAGGATGCGGAATTCGCCCGCCCGCCGCGGCAACCGCGGCCTGCCGGCAGATCCGACGCAACCAAGAAAGGGAGTGCGGGGTCCAAAACAGCCGCACAGACGGGCAAGGCTGTGGTCAAATCTCCCGAACAGGCGAAGCGACAACACGCCCGAACGACACAGGCCGTAGGTACCCCACAGCCACACGCCGACCGTATGCGGCGTTCCCGCCCCGTGAGAAACGCAAAGAAATTGGAGATGAAGTGATATCTCTAAAATTGCCATTATTTAAATAGAATATTTTTATCTCGCTCCATTGCTTTCCCGGAAAAGCCGGATAGTCTTTTTATTGAAGCATCGTGTTGCATTTTTGTGCTTTCGTCACCTTCTCCACTGCGAGAGGCAAGCCACCAAAAGGAGGTTCAAAAATGGGAATATTAACCTGGATCATCATGGGACTGATTGTCGGAGCGCTTGCCAAATTGATAATGCCCGGCCAGGATCCCGGAGGGTTTTTCGTAACAATCGGCCTCGGCATTGCGGGAGCATTTGTCGGGGGATTCATCGGTTCGCTGCTGGGATTGGGGTCGGTGACAGGATTTAATCTTGCCAGCATTTTATTAGCCATTGGCGGGGCTATACTTTTATTGCTCCTCTATCGAGCGTGGAAGAAATAACACCGCTGCCCATTTTCAATACGCCGGTACGGCAACGATGGGAAGCATAACGGCGTCGACAATCCCCTGAGGCGGCTTGTCGACGCTCGGAATGAATCATTCATGCCGTTCCTGCCTCCTGCGCCTGAACCTCATGTAACTCCCTTGTCCATTCTCCGATCCTGCGCCGATAATTGGAGGGCTCTTCCAGCCCTCCCTCCTGCTTGACTCCCGAAATGAAATTGTTCATATTGAAA